>DATEDZ010000135.1:0-8478 GCA_035281385.1 Polyangiaceae bacterium | reverse complement strand
TGTTGAAAGCCGCCCTTCAGTCGTAGCGGTCGCGGTTTCTCGTCCGGATTGACGTCGCAGCCTCGGGCCTCGCCGACAGCGACAATTCGGCACTGCTTCTGGAGAGCTTTGACTGGGGGTCGTGGCGCCGATAGGGCGGCCGGCCCTGGCACCGCCGCTTGGCCCGCCGCGCTTCGTCAGAGACGAGCCCGCGCTCGCCGATGTGCTGCTTGGGCTCAAGCTCGCGCGGTGTCCCCACTGCCGGCAGTGCGGAGCACTGATTGGCCATGGTCTGCTGCTGGGCTACGCCGAGCGCACCAGCGAGGTAGTGGTGCGCGGCCGGCGCGTTTTCTGTTCGAACCGAGGCCAGCGGCCTGGCTGTGGTCGGACCTACTCGGTCCTCTTGTCGACGGTGCTCTACGGCTTCGTGGTGGGCACGCTCACGCTGTTTCGCTTCGCGAGCGCCGTGATGGGCGGCCTGACGCGCCGAGCGGCCTGGCTCGGTGCCGCAGCTGGTGCACTGAGCCTGTCGAGCGGCTACCGCCTGTGGCGGCGCCTCGTCGCCGCCCAGAGCTGGCTGCGGTGGCGACTGTGCCGTGAGGCGCCCGCGCCTGCCTGCGCCGCCCGCCAGCCGCTGGCACAGCTTTTCGGCCATGTGGGCGTCGTGGTCGGCACCGCTGAGCCCGACCTGCTCGAGGCGCTTCAGCGCCGCTTGCAGCGGGGCCTCTTCGAGCGGTAGCCGAGGCGGCTCCGAGTCTCGCGCTCCCCGGACTCGGCTCGTAGCGCAGCAGCGGCGCTGAAGCGCGAGCAGGCCGACCACAGCAAACGGCAATCCGGGTCCGCATCGCAGCCGCCCTACTGCTCTGGCCGGGCGCACCCACGCGCCCAGAAAAGGCCCCCATGAAACGAGTCAGCAGTTATCTGAAGATGCGCGTGCTCGGAGCAATCGAAGGTGCGCCCGGCGAGACCATCATCGCCCGCATCCACCATGTCAGCGAGCAGGTTTTCCTCGACGAGGATGGCCAGCGCTTCCGCTTCACCTGGCGCACGATCCAAACCTGGTATTCGCGCTACAAGAAGGACGGCACCACAACGGTCCTGCCGAAACCCCGGTCGGACAAGGGCAAGACGCGCAAGATGGCGCCCGAAGACGTGCTGGAAGCCATCGAGCAGGTGCGCGGGCGGTTTCACGGCCCGTACAACATCACGGCTTTCTACCGCGCCTGCATCGAGCACGGGCTCTTGCAGCGCGAGCGTATCGCCCCGAACACCTTCCGCCGCGTCGTGAAAGCGCACGAGCTGCTCAAGCCCGACGCCGAGGTGAGCCTGCTCACGAGAGCTGAGGGTAAGGCGTTTCAAATCGATCCCGAGGGACACGACGTGCGCTGCGAGCGCCGGCTCATCGCCGAGGCGCGCCGTCTGAACGCCGCCGGCAAGATGCTCGCCCCCATCATCGACGACGCGCACCTGATGGACGTCACGGCCCTGCGCAAGATCCGCCTGCTCTTCGAAGACTTCCCCAAGAACCACTGCCTGGTCCTGGTCGCGCAGCCCGAGCTACTGCAAAACCTCACGCTCACCGTCAACGAAGACCTCAAGAATCGCGTTACTTACTCGGTTTTGCTCAAGAAACTCGCGCCCGACAGCATCGCCGACTTCATCCGGGCCGAGCTCGACAAGTCGGCGCTCGCGCACAGCACTTTCTCTGACGATGCGCTCAGCCTCATCGTGCGCTCTTCCGAGGGCGGGCTGCGCAAGGCGCGCAATCTCTGTCTGGGCGCGCTGCTCGAGGCCGTGCGCGACCGCACCAGAACCGTCGAGCTCAAGCAGGTCAACCGCGTTTTGCTCCAGCCCCACTGGCGCAAGGAGGTCGACCTGCCGCATTGAGCCGTCGCGCCACGACCACGACCTGAACGGCCAACGCCGTCGCAAGCGCTTCCACGCGTCGCGGCGGCGTTGCCCATTTCCCCGCCGTCATCACACCCAGCCGTTACGACGCCGTTGGTCGCGAATTGCGATGCCAGCGCGGACATCGCCTCAAATTTCTACGATGTCAGTTTTGCAAAGCTATACGATGTCAATTCGGCCCCTAACAGCTAAGGAATTCCCTCACATTCGCGCCGAGTTTCGTTCCATTTTCCTCCAGCATCCAGGCATCGATCTAGCTGTAGCTCGCGGTACAACCATATCGTGGCCGCGAGTAGGATGCCCGCTACTACAAGGCCAAGTATCAGCCCTCCGCGCGACCACCTCCTGCGCTTGAGCGGCGCCATCTAGTACTGCGCAGGCAACCCGCTAGGGCGATATCCAGAACAAGCTTGCCTGCACTGATACTCGTCGTCAGCACCGCTGTTGCGACCGTGCCGGTTTGCAGCTTGGTCGGCAGCACAAGCGTTCGCTGGATCTCCCTTCAAGTTCTCGTCAACCCATTCACGCCCATCGGAAATCACTCCGGCTACATCCGCCCTGCCACGAGCGGCAGCTTCGCAGTTGGCCATACAATGAAAATACTTGTCGGCGCCGATGGTGTTCGCGTCGCGCATGTTCCCGTAGTTCTTCGAGAAGGCATCTACCGCATCGGGATAGCTCGTGAGCCGGTCGAGCTGATGCTTAATCCACTCCAAAGCAACTTGCTCACTCCAAAATGGCAACAGTCCGTTCGGATCGATCCAGTTCACTGGATCGTTAAACGCGTACACGTAGAAGTTACTTCCACCTGCGAAACGCAGAGGCTCCTTACTCACCCACCTCCCGACGCTCGGATCATAATCCCTCGCGCCGAATCGGAGCAGTCCCGTCTCGGCGTCGTACAGCCCCCCGGCAAACCCAAACGGCATCAAGGCCGACACCGAGTCCTCGAGCACGCTACCCCAAGCATCGTGCCGCAGTACGCCCGCGACAGCACCGGTGCTCGCATTCACGAGCACCCTCGGTGACCCGAGCTGGTCGCTGAACACCCGATACGTCACGCCACCCGTGATGACAAGGTCGGGCGAGTTCTTGCGTGAAGCCCAGACGAAGCGCGCCACGAGGTTCCCCGCCCCATCGAGCTCCGCCACCGGCTTCAGCTGGCCCCTGTACAGCCACTGCTTGACTAGCGCCCCATTCTTCTTCTTGCCGACACGCCGATTCTGCCCATCGACCAGGTACTCGATGACGTCGCCATTCGGCAAATCGACGCGCTTCAGGTTCCCGAACACATCCCACTCGAACCCCCAATTCTCCCCCGTGCTCGAGTTGCTCTTACTCAAAAGCTCGCCGTTAGGCGTATAGGTATACGTCCAGGGCCCGCTCGTCAGCAACCGATCCTGATCGTCGTGCGTCGCGCTCGTAGTCCCGCTGGGCCTAACCACTGTGAGGCGATTACCGTTGCCATCATAGGTGTACGACTCGTAGCTCGAGCCGTTGAGCAGCACCGTCTCGAGTCGCCCCGCCAAGTCATAGCTGTAGTCCCAGGTATTCGTGGTGCCGTTGACGGTTTCGATCTTGCGCCGGATGCGGCCGAGGGCGTCGCGGGGCATTGCGGTCGGGTTGTAGTCCTCGGAGAAGACCGTCGTGGTGCCGACTTTGCCGACCTGGGTCGCGAGCTCGCCGATGGTGTTGTAGGTCGGGGTTTCGGTGATCGTACCGAGGGTGCTGACGCCGGGGAGGCCATTGCTGCTGTTGTAGGTGAGGCGGAGGGCGTCGCTGCCGGGGGAGGTGCACTGCGTGGGCGACGCGCAGGTGAGGAGCTGATCATTGTCGAACCCAAACTGGTACGCCGCGCTGCCACTCGCGCTCGTGACTGTCTCCGTCTTGACCCGGAAGTCGTTATTGTAGGTAAACGCTACCGCACCGCTGACCGCGCCGGACCAAGTGGATTGGGTGAGGAGCTGGCCGTTGTATTGGAAGTCGAGGTTGATGGCGTCGGGGGAGGTGATGCGGCTGACGTAGCCGGCGGCGCAGCCGGCGCAGGGGATGAGACCGTAGTAGTCGCGGTGGTAGATGCCGTTGGGCGTCGTGATGCCGGTGAGGCGGCCTGCGTCGTCGTAGTCGTATTCGGTGACGAGGCCGTCGGGGCGGGTGGCGCGCTCGAGCTGGCGCGCAATCGTGTATTCGTAGACGGTGCGACCATCCGGAATGCTCGCGAGGACGGGCGGCGAATACTCCGACATGAGGTTGACCGGAGTGTAGCTCATGTCGTGCTGGGGCTGACCTGGAGGAGTGACGCTCGCGAGATTGCCGAGGGGATCCCAGCCGAACTGCGTCAGGTTGCCAGCCGGATCGAGTTCGGAGAGGGTGCGACCGAGCGCGTCGCGGGTGAACGTTGTCGTCTGCACTAGTGGATTAGTAGCTGTCTCGAGGTAGCCGGCAGAGGCACCGCTCGCGAAGTAGCTAAAGAGGGATTGGCGCGAGCCTTGCGTGACGGTGCTGAGGCGGCCGCGAGCGTCATACGCGAGCAGCTGCGCCAGGAGCGCATTCGTGCTTTCGCCCGTGGTCTCTCGCAGCAGGTCGCCCTTAGTGTTGAGGATTCGGAATGAGCGCCGGCCTACCGGGCTCGAAACGGTCCAGGTCTTGGTGCTTTGGTTATAGGACTCGGACCAGATGCGGCCGTTGATGGTGCGCTGTCGGGTGAGGGTCGAGACGCTCAGGGGATCATTGGGGTTCGAGAGGGTAACCGAGACGCTCCGGTTCTCGGTACGGACGAGGCCTTGGGTGGCTGGCGGAATCGGGGGAAGCTCGGTGGTCGTTGAAATGACGGGCGCCACGACGCCGTAGCGGGGATCGCCGGTTTGGGTTTCGGTGACCTTGGTCCCATCGGGATGCTGAATGACGAGGCTGCCGTCTTTGCGGCGATCCTCAATTCGGATGGCGCCGTCGGGCAGCGTGATATTGCGGCGCTGGGTGCCGTCGGCCAAGAAGTGAACGTCGGTCGCTCTCGTGCCGGCCCCGATCGTGGAGTACGTGGCTGCGAAGCCGTCCGCCAGCGCGGTGCGGGTCAGCTCCTTGGCTCCGCCCGCGGCATCCTGGTCGCGGAGCAGTCGGCCCTTCGCATCGTATTCGAAGGTCGCCGAGTTGCCGCGCGGGTTTTCGTAAGCGGTGAGCAAGCCGCTGCTCGAGTGCGTGAGCGTAGCCGTATGGTTTAGCGGATCGGTGACGGTGTGGAGGTAGCCGCTCGAGTCCAGGGTCAGGTGGGTGCTTTGTCCGTCGGGGCTCGTGATGGCGAGCGGCGTACCCGCCGAATCGCGAGTGATGGTCGTGGCATTGCCGTAGGCGTCGTCAATGCGGGTGAGCAGGCCGCTCGTGTAAACGAACGTGTATTTGTCGGCACCGGTGATGGCGTCGCGTGTCTTCAGGTGCCGCCCGGTCTTGTCGAAGACGTAGAGCTCGTCACCGTCGGGTGATGCCAGGAGGACATCGGACTGGCCAATGCCGGGTGTCGCCGGACCGAGCACCGTAACGCCAGCGTTGTGGCGAATGTAAAGGCCGTTTGGTCCGTCGGAAACGCCGGCCAGGGTGCCTAGTGAGATGGACCTCGCGGGCGCGCCGGTAGGTTGAGTGTTGATAATGTTACCTCCGCCGGCGACGACGGTTCCGATGCCCTCGGCGACGTGGTGAACCAGAGTGAGGCTGCTGTTGCTGAAGTACCAGGTGCCGTCTGGAGCGACGGCGATCGACTGGACAGATCCGGCATAGCTCGCGGCCGGATCGACGCCTTCGATGACGGTTCCTCCAACGAACAGGCCGGCGGCCCTTGTCACTCGGCCGTTGGTCTCGTAGCGGCGAATCCAACCAAAAAGGTCTGCAACCAGCAAGGTCCCGTCAGGCAGCACCGCTACGGCACGAGGGGTTAATCGGTCGCCCGCGCTACGCGCCATGGTGAGGTCTTCAGGCGGGTTGCCTTGCGACCCGGTTCCGTTGCCCGCGACAGTGGAAATCTTACCGTCCATCCCCACCCGGCGAACCCGGTTCATCATGTGATCGGCGATGTAAACGGCGCCATCGGAACCGACGGCGAGCCCATGCGGGAAGCGGAATGCCACGTCGACGGCAAGCTCCCCATCGCCGACTGGGTCGCCGACGCTCCACCGTTGTCCATTGCCAGCAAAGGTCGTGATAATCCCTGTTGGCGAAACGCGACGAACGCGAAAGTTGCCCGTATCGGCGATGTAGAGGGATCCGTCCGGGCCGAGTGCTAGGTCGCCGCCCCGCGGCCCCGTGCGGTTCAGAAGCGCCGCGGTCGCAGGGCCATTGTCTCCCGAGAAACCCCTCTGGCTCGCGCTGCCCGCAACGATCGTCCCGACACCGTCCGGTTGGAGGCGCCAAACCGTATCGCCGTTAGTTGTGTAGACGGAGCCGTCCGGCGCTGCGGCGATGAACTCGGCCGTGGGGAAGGTACCGAACGGCCTCGTAAACGCCACCCGGCCGATGGCCGTGGCTTTCTGCACTCGGCCATCGCCGCGAATGATCGATTGGCTCAAGGCGTCGTAGGAGTGGTGCACCGAGATGGACCACCCCCCCAAACCCGAGCTGGAGGTGCGCTTTTCCCAAGAACTGACAGACCGCTTGATAATGCTGGTGAGGTAGAGCTCGGTGCGCGCTGCATTGCTTGTGATGGCGACGCCGTTGCCTGAATAACCGAAGGCGTCGGTTTGCTGATAGACTGGCGTGTAGACGTTGTGCATCTCGATGGAGGCCATCTGCCGACCTTGACTCGGTCGTCCGAAGGCGTCTTGGGCCGGCCAGACGTACGTGAACGTCTGATTGGGGGAGGGGCCAAATGAATACTCGGCGTGGGTTCCGTTGCCGACGTCCACGCTCACGTCAACGCGCTGCAGGCTTGCCGGCGGTACCGGACCGGTGATGGTCAGCGGCACCTCGCGTGCGTCGGTCCGGCCCGGGACGTTGAAGCTCGAGTAGTTGAGCGAAAACGGAGTGCCTGCGATGGGGAGCCTCTCACGCAAGACCTGATTTTCGCACTCGATGATCGATCCACTGCACTCGGTGGGATCAGGGAGGGGATCATTTTGGGGCGGCTGCGGTGGGGGCGGAACAGCGTCGTCAGGTGGCGACACGCCCCAGTTGCAGTCCCAAGGTTGGGTAAAATGTGGGATCAGTACTCGCCACAGGCTCGTTCCGGGGAAGTAGAGTTCCGCGAGACGCGCCCGCTCGTCGTCATCAATGCCGATGACAGCCAGTTCGGCCGGCGTCTCGGCCTGCGGGTCGGCGTCGATGCTGACGTCGGCGAGGCCGCCAGTAATCGAGACCACCTCGATCACGAGCCCGTTCTGCTCTGGGATCCAGACGCCTTTTTCGCGACTGTAGGAGCCGACCGGTACCACCGTGCCGCTCGGGAATTCGAGGAAGTTGTGGACGTAGTAGACGAGTGGCACCGTAAACTCGATCGACCGAGCGCCAGCAGCGACGGCTTCATCCGCGTTGACCTCGAATGCGTAGGTGTAGTGGCTCGTTGGCGGAAGAGCTGCTGGCATCGCCTGCACACCGCTCGGTCCGACCGTGAACTCGGTGATGCGGATGTTCATCAAGTTGATCGGCTCGCTCGACCCTTCGAGGTGCATCGTGGCGAGGGTGTTGCTCGGCAAGAGCAGGGTGCCTTGCCTGATTCCGTCGTCGTCTTCGGACACGCTGCCCTGCACGACGTGGAAGGGTTCGTCTTCGTCGAGCAGGTCGACCTCGGTGACCTGGGGATCGGCCTGCAGCAGGCGGATCTCATCGGCACGCACGCTGCCTGCCCACGGAACCTCCAGGCTGCGATCGGAGTCGAGAAAGCCCGGCTTTGTGACTTGAACCGTCAGTCGGCCGCCACCGTTGACGACCATCGTGAACTCACCCGTGGCCTTGGACACGGTCTGGCCCAGCTCGGGGTGGTTCAGAATGGTGACGACGGCGCCTCCGAGCGGCAAGCCGGTCTGGCTGGCGACATGGCCGGTCAACAGCGCGCCACGCTGGCGCGTGATGGTGTCCGGGCCGACTCCCGTTTGCAGCGGATCGCTGCCCGAGTAAATCCAAGCGTTGGCGTCCGCCACGACCGTGCTCACGGTCTGGTCGATGGGCGAGCACTCGCGGCGGGTGAGGCCCAGCACCGGGTCGCAAGTCTCGATCGTGCACGGATCGCCGTCGTCGAAAGCGAACGCGGCGCCGGGAAGGCATTGGCCCTGCGAGTCACAGGTTCCTTCCTCATGACAGGCATCGATCGGCGAGCACTCGGTACCCGGCGGAGCGAGAGGGTGCGTCACCTCACCGGTCATGGGGTTACAAAGATCGTCGGTGCAGTCGATCCCGTCGTCCGTATCGATCGACGTGCCCGCGGTACAGATGCCGGCGCTACAAATCTCGTGGCCGTTGCACACCGTGGCATCGTCACACGCAGTTCCGTTCGCGACCGGCACGTGGAGTACGCCGAGCACGGGATCGCAGGCGTCCACTGTGCATGGATTGCCGTCGTCGATTGCGGCGGGACTGCCAGCTTGGCAAGCGCCGCCGCCGTCGCACAGCTCG
>DATEDZ010000134.1:0-8270 GCA_035281385.1 Polyangiaceae bacterium | reverse complement strand
TCGACTATGTCGCCAGTGCCGCCTAGCTTTCCCTCCCCCTGAGCCCGCTCGCGGGCGATTTGGGGGAGGCCGCCCGCCCGCAGCGCGTAGCGCGAGGACGGACGGGGTGGGGGCATCCACCCTAAATCCAACTTCCTGATTTCCGCCCAACTCGAGGCTAGTGGCCCCGGCGGCTCGTTCAATCTTTCAAAAGACCAGACCGCCTAGGCGCGCACCTCCGGCATGAGAATGCAAAGCGGGAGCGCACACCTGCGCACGGCCGTAGTTTTGGCCTGAAATACGCTGGTTACTTCGACGCTAGTCACCATGACACTCGCAACGACGAGCTCAGTATGCCACGCCAGCGCGCGCCGCTCAACGACCCGCGACGGCTTGATCGCGACGGCTCTCGAGCGTGAGCTCCGCCAGCCGATCTTCCAGCGCCACGCGACGGGTCAGGCGCTCGCCTTCGACGCCGGCGGCATCCAGGGTCGACTTTTGCAGCTTGTCGGAGATTTCCTGCATCTTCTTGGCCAGGTTGCGGCTCAGGTCGGCGGCTTGCGGAACACGGCGCAGCGTCACCAGCTGCGCATTCAGCTCGTCCACGCGCGCGCGATACATCTGGATCTGAGTCGAGATGGTGGTGAGCTTCTCGTCGAGCTCAGCCAGCTCACGGTGCATTTGCAAGACTTGAGCTAGCTTCTGCTTTGCCTGCGACGACTACATCGTGCAGCGGCGCCGCCGAAGCGGGTTTGGGCGCCATTTTCATGGGCAAGGTGCGGCATCGCTTCAATCCGGGCAGCTCGCTCGTCCCGATCGGTCTCGATTTGGGCCCGAATGCGCAGGGTGAGCTGCACGTGGTGTGCGCCAAATCCGCGCTCGGGGTGGCGCACATTCGCGCGGTCGCGGAGCTGCTCAGTGACGAGCTGCGTCATGCCGAAAAGCTGTCCGCGGCGGCGTACGGCCCTGTACCGAGCTAAGCTTTGGGATCCGGCATGGATCCGTCCAAGCTCTCGATCGCGCTGTTCGAGGCGTCTTGCGCGCTGGGCTTTCTGGCGTGCGGCGTGGTCTTGGGCTTTTGCTTCGGCGGGCTGATCGGCCCGCGCCTCATGCATCATGCCGAGGGGTTGGCCCAGGTGGGCGCCATGCTCCATGGCGCGATTCTGGGCGCCGTCCTGGGCTCGTCGGTGGCTGCCCTTGCCTTCTTCAGGCTGCCTGCGGAGCGGCGCCAGCGGCTGGCCACGAGCGCGCTGGCGCTGGCGGCGCTGACCGCCTTGTTTACGGCCGTCATGGTGCAACGCTTCGACGCCTGGTAAGAGAGGCGCTTGGCAATGACCAAGCTGTCCGTCAACGTGAACAAGGTGGCGACGCTGCGTAACACGCGCAGCCTCGAAATTCCGAATGTGGTCGGGCTGTCGCGCATCGCGCTCGACGCCGGCGCGCACGGCATCACGGTGCATCCACGCCCGGATCAGCGGCACATTCGCCCGGGCGACGTGACCAACGTGGCCAAGCTACTCGAAGCCTATCCGCAAGCGGAATACAACATCGAGGGCAACCCCTTTCACGGTCTGCTGGCGCACTGCGAGCGTGCTCGCCCCGATCAGGCCACGTTGGTGCCCGACGCGCGTGAGGCCCTCACGAGCAACCACGGCTGGAATCTGGTGGAGCTCGACGCCGCTTCGCGCGCGGCGCTGGCGAAATCGGTGAGCGAGCTGAAGGCGCTCGGCTGCCGCACGAGCCTGTTTTTGGATCCCGTGGCGGACATGATGAGCATGGCGCGCGATCTCGGTGCGGATCGCATCGAGCTTTACACCGAGCCCTACGCGGCTGCGGTGCTCTCTGGCCGTGCTGCGGAGTCACTTGCGCTCTACGCGCGCGCTGCCGCCCGCGCGCGAGAGGTCGGTTTGGGCGTCAACGCCGGTCACGACCTGAACCTGCAAAACCTGGCGCCGTTTCTGCGCCATGCCGGCCCGATCGATGAAGTCTCGATCGGCCATGCCCTGATCGCCGACGCGCTCGTGCTGGGCATGGCCGAAACCGTGTGTCGTTATCTGGAGCGGTGCCGCGGCTAGCTTCCGTCTCGGGTCTTTCGAGGTCGACCTTGGGTACCAGACTGGAGGCGGCTCTCGCCGCGTCGCTCGGCGCGCCCGCCATTCAGGCGGATTTTTCGCAGCGTGCGCTGATGCGTTCCAGCAAGAAATCGCGCAGCAGCGTGACACGGCGCGGCCGGCGGTGACCGCTCGGCGTGACGATCGACACCTCACCGCCGCCCAGGTGAAAGTCGGGCAAAATGCGCTCGACCGGATTGGCGTCAGCGACGCGCGCGCACCTGCCGACCACGATGCTGGGTAAGATTCCGATGCCGAGCCCTGCCCCCACGGCCTGCCGTACGAACAGCATCTCGTCCACGCTGATGGGGCCCTGGACCTCGACGCTGGAATCCTGGCCGCTCGGGCCTGTCAGCTTCCAGATCGCCTTGCCGTGCCGGGCTCGAAACAGCACGCAGTCGTGCTCAGCCAGCTGTTCGATGGTCTTCGGGCGACCGCGTCGCTTCAGGTAGTCGGGCGAAGCGTAGAGCGCCATCACGTCTTTTCCGGCGCGACGCGAAACTAGCGACGGGTCTCGCGTCGGACCGCCCCGGATCCCGATATCGAAGCCCTCGTCCACCAAGCTCACCAGACGCGAGCTCAGCGAAAGCTCCACGTGAATGTCGGGGTAGGTTTGGGCAAATTCGGCCAGGATGTCAGCGAGCCCCATCACACCCGTGTCGAACGGTGCGGTGAGCCGCACGATGCCACGTGCTTCGGTGTCGAGGCCCGAGGCGGACTCCGCAGCTGCCTGCAGCTCGCCGAGCGCGCGTTCCGCCTGCTCATAGTAGGCGCGACCCGCCTCGGTCAGCGCCAGCTTGCGCGTGGTGCGATGTAGGAGCTGCACGCCCAGCTCCTCTTCCAGCTCGGTGACCCGACGACTCACTGACGACTTGGGCAAGTGCAGCGCCTTAGCGGCACCCGTAAAGCTCTGCTGCTCCACGACTCGCACGAACGCAGATACCAGGTTCAGATCCATTGTTGCCAATTTAGCAACTAAACGTTCACATTCAAGTGGCTAGTTATCGTAGGGGCAACAATTAGACTTGGGGGGAATCGGAGGTTTTCGAGATGACCCGTACTCAATACAAGGCAAAAACCGCGGCCAGGCTGCTACTCGGAGGCGTTTTCACGCTCTTCGGCCTGAACGGCTTCCTGGGCTTTCTGCCCATGCCGGCGCCCGAAGGGCTCGCGGCGGTATTCATGGGCGGTCTGGGGGCGAGCGGCTACCTCTTCCCGCTGCTGAAGGGCACCGAGCTTTTGGCGGGCGTCTTGCTGCTCGCGAACCGCTTCGTGCCGCTCGCGCTCACGGTGCTGGCACCCATCGTGGTGAACATCGTGGGCTTCCACCTGTTCCTGGCGCCGGCTGGCTTGGTGCTGCCATTGATCGTGACCGCGCTCGGCATCTACCTCGCCTACACCGAACGCGACGTGTTCGCTCCCGTGCTGCGCGCTCGCTCTATCGAGCCAGTGCCCGAAGCCAAGCGCCGCGAAGCACACGCCGTCTGAGCGGTCGCGCTGCTGGACACGGCGGTGCGCTCGGTCCCGAGTGCGGGTTAACGTTAAAGCGAGGTGGAGCTGGAGCTGGAGCTCGAGGGCGCGCTCCATCGCCGTCCCGAACACCCCCTCTACCTCGAACCTTAACGTTAACTCGGACTCGTACTCCCGCTCCCGCCCGCCTCAGCCTGGTGGCTTGTAGATCGGGCTCGCGTAGGGCTGTGTTTCGATCAGCTCCTCGTTGACCTTCCTGAGCCATGCGCGTTGGCGATCGGGGCGGTAGCCGAGCGAGGTGTCTTCGTCGAAGTCGCGGTTGCGCGAAAGAAGCTCTTCGGTGGCCTTGATCAACGCGTCGTTGAGGGCTTGCTGCGCGTGGTTCTGCACCGACTCCTGGCTGTTGCCCTCGCGCATCATGGTCTTCTTGATCGACTCGACCGAGGCGTTCAGCTTGCGGGCGCCGAGCTCGTAGAGCGCGAAGTGGATCTGCTCGTGCTGCAGCACGTAGCCGGGAGCGCGTGAGGCGGTCTTGTCGTTCCACCACGAACAATGCCGGTCCATCAGGGCCATGAACGATAGCTTCTTCACCTCGACCCAGTGCTGCGTGTCGCCGTCCGGACTGCTACGGCGCGAGCTGATGGTGAACATCGTGTCGTTGGTCGGGCGCAGCTGTCCGCAGGTCGCTGCGCCCACGCGATCCGCGACGGCCGCGAACTCGGGTGGCGCTTTGGTGCCGCGGAAGTCCCCGCGCTTGAGCAAGCGGTAGCTGATCACGTCCGTGCTATCCAGCTCCGCGGCCGCGACCACGCCACCTTTGGGCGCGGCGTACTCGGGCAGCGTCGAGCAGCCGAGCAGCACAGCCAGCAGCAGCCAGGGTCTTACGGTACGGGCGGTCAAGGCTTGCGCTGCAGCTGGGAGATGTCGCGCACCGCGCCCTGAGCGGCGCTGGTCGCCATCAAGGCATAGGCCTGGAGCGCCTGCGAGACGTAACGGTCGCGATTGGGACGGAAGGCGTCTTTGCCCTTCTCAAGCAGCCTCTGACGTCGCGCTTCGAGCTCCGCATCGCTCACGTCCACGTCGATCTTGCGCGCCGGGATATCGATCTCGATCAGGTCGCCTTCTTCGATCAGCCCGATAGCGCCGCCCTCGGCGGCCTCGGGTGATACGTGACCGATGCTCAAGCCGCTCGTGCCGCCGCTGAAGCGACCGTCGGTCACGAGCGCGCAGGCCTTGCCTAGCCCTTTGCCCTTGAGGAAAGAGGTCGGGTACAGCATCTCCTGCATCCCTGGGCCGCCGCGCGGGCCCTCGAACACGATCACGACCACGTCCCCCGCCTCGATCTCATCGGCCATGATGGCTTCGCAAGCGGCGTCTTGGGAGTTGAAGACGCGCGCTGGACCCCGAAACTTCCAGATCGATTCGTCGACGCCGGCGGTCTTCACGATGCAGCCGTCCTGCGCGAAGTTGCCGTAGAGCACGGCCAGCCCGCCCTCCTTGCTGAAGGCGTGCTCGGCGTCGCGGATGCAGCCCTTGGCCAGATCCGTATCGGCCTTGTCGAAGTACTTGTCCTGCGAGAAGGCGACCTTGGTCGCCACGCCGCCGGGGGCCGCCAGCGCTCGGGCCTTGGCGGCCGGGCTGGCGCTCGCGCGGTGAATGTCGTGCTCATCCACGGCCTCGCCCATGGTCTTGGCGTGCACGCTGCCCACGTTGCGGTGCAGCAGGCCGGCCTTGTCGAGCTGGCCCAGGATGGTGAAGATGCCGCCGGCGCGGTGCACGTCCTCGACGTGGTACGAGCTCGAGGGCGCGACCTTGCACAGGTTCGGCACCTTACGGCTCATGCGGTCGATGTCCTTCATCGTGAAGTCGACGCCCGCTTCCTTGGCGATGGCCAGGATGTGCAAGACCGTGTTGGTCGAGCCGCCCATCGCGATATCGAGCGCCATGGCGTTCTCGAAGGACTCGAAGCTCGCGATGCTGCGCGGCAGCACGCTGCGATCACCACCCACGTAGTGCTGGTTGGCCATCTCCACGATACGCTTGCCCGCCGCCTCGAACAGCTCCCAACGCCGGGCGTGCGTTGCCAGCAGCGTGCCGTTGCCTGGCAGTGCCAGCCCCAGCGCCTCGTTCAGGCAGTTCATGCTGTTGGCCGTGAACATGCCGGAACAGGAACCGCAGGTCGGGCACGCGGAACGCTCCATTTTGAGCAGCTCTTCGTCGCTGACACTGGCGTCGCTCGAGGCGATCATCGAGTCGATCAAATCCAGCTTGCGGATGGTGGGTTTGCCGTCGCGATCGTGCGTCCCGACGATCTTGCCGGCCTCCATCGGCCCGCCGCTGACGAAGATGGTCGGGATGTTCAGGCGCATGGTCGCCATCAACATGCCCGGCGTGATCTTGTCGCAGTTCGAAATGCAGACCAGGGCATCGGCGCAGTGCGCGTTCACCATGTACTCGACCGAGTCGGCGATCAGATCACGGCTCGGCAGGGAATACAGCATGCCGCCGTGGCCCATGGCGATGCCGTCGTCCACCGCGATGGTATTGAACTCCACGCCCCAGCCGCCGGCCTCGTCGATCACTTTCTTGACGCGTTGCCCGATGTCCCACAGGTGCACGTGACCGGGAACGAACTGGGTGAAGCTGTTGGCGATGGCGATGATGGGCTTCTCGAAGTCGGCGTCCTGCATGCCGGTGGCGCGCCACAGCGAGCGCGCGCCCGCCATGTTGCGGCCCGCGGTCGAGGTACGGCTTCGATATCCGGTCGGGGCGGTCATGCCCTCAAGCCTATCCCCGTGCGTTCATTGCGCAATACGCATCAATAGCAAGAGTGTGTTGCGCGAGACGCAATAGCAAAGAGTGCGATAGGTCGAGGATAGTCTAGCGGGGGCCGCAGGCCCCCCGCCCGACAAGGCATGTGAGTCTTAGGGCGTGGGCCATGCTACGGGGGGTCGATGCTCCGCTTCGACAATCGCGCGCTGCGCGAGCTGCCCGTCGATCCGAGCGCGGAGAATCGCACCCGTCAGGTATACGGCGCGTGCTTTTCGCGGGTCGCGCCCACGCCGGTTCGCAGTCCGCGCACCCTCGCGGTGGCTCGTGATGTCGCCGAGCTGTTGGGCCTTTCCGAGAGCTTCCTGGGGACACCGGAGTTCGCGCAGGTCTTTGTGGGGAATCGCCTGCTGCCCGGCATGGACGCGGCCTCGGCCTGCTATGGCGGCCACCAATTCGGAAACTGGGCGGGCCAGTTGGGTGACGGTCGAGCCATCACGCTCGGTGAGCTGGTGTCACCGAGTGGCCAGCACTGGGAGCTGCAGCTCAAGGGTGCGGGGCCGACGCCGTACTCGCGCCGCGCCGACGGTCGCGCGGTGATGCGCTCGTCGGTGCGAGAGTTCTTGTGCAGCGAGGCCATGCATCACCTCGGCATCCCGACCACGCGCGCGCTGTCGTTGGTCGGGACGGGTGAAAGCGTGCTGCGCGACATCCTGTACGATGGTCACCCGCGTCAGGAGCCTGGGGCGGTGGTGTGCCGCGTGGCGCCCAGCTTCTTACGCTTCGGCAACTTCGAGCTCTTCGCGTCACGTGAGGACGTCACGGTGCTGCGCGCTCTTTCCGACTTCACCATCCGAACCTACTTTCCGGAGCTGGGGGAGCCAACACGCCAGGTGTACGTTGAATGGCTCAAGGAAGTGGCGCGCCGCACCGCGGAGCTGGTCGCCAAGTGGATGGCCGTGGGCTTCGTGCACGGCGTGATGAACACCGACAACATGTCGATCCTGGGACTTACTATCGACTACGGGCCCTACGGATTTCTCGACGACTACGCGCCGGATTGGACGCCGAATATCACGGATGCCCATGGCCGCCGTTACCGCTACGCCTCCCAGCCGCGCGTTGCGCTCTGGAACCTGGTGTGTTTGGCGAATGCCCTCTACCCGCTGGTGGAGGACGTGGCGGCGCTCGAGAGCATGATTCCGGTTTACACCGAAACGCTGCAGACCACGCGCCAGCGGCTGATCGCTGCCAAGCTCGGTCTTTCGCGGCTCGACGATGCGGAAGTCACCGATGCCGGTGTCGCGCGCATTTCCGACAACGTGCTGGTCGAGGATCTGCTGGAGCTGTTGCCAGTAGTCGAGACCGACATGACGCTGTTCTATCGGCACCTGGCCGACGTGCCGACCGAAGACGCTGCGCTGCCGCCCGAGCGGTTGCTCGAGCCGCTGGAAGTGGCGTTCTACGATCCCGCTGCGGCCGGAAGCGAGCACCGCGCCCAGCTCGCGACTTGGCTGGGCCGCTACGCTGTGCGCGTGCGCGAGGACGGCACGCCGGATGTCGAGCGGCGCCGGAACATGAACCGGATCAATCCCAAGTTCGTACTGCGTAACTACGTGGCACAGCTTGCCATCGACCGTGCCGAGCAAGATGATCCGTCGGTCTTGCTCGAGCTACTCGAGGTTTTGCGGCGCCCGTTCGACGAGCAGCCGGGTAAGGAGCGCTTTGCTGACAAGCGCCCCGAGTGGGCCCGTAACCGTCCGGGGTGCTCGATGCTGTCGTGTAGTTCGTAGGCTCGGCCTAGGAGGCTGGTGTTTTTCAAACCCAGCCTCCTAGGTTTCTGGTTCTCAGGGAGGAGGCACGCGCCTCCTCCCCTCAAGAAGCAAAGCTTCTTGAGCCTCCCCTCTACGCGGCGGCTCCGCCGATTTGGACAGCTGGTGT
>DATEDZ010000133.1:0-47231 GCA_035281385.1 Polyangiaceae bacterium | reverse complement strand
GAGCGGGCGCTCCACCGGGCCCAGCGACTCTCCTAGCCAACGACGAAACCGCTCTGGCCTCGCCAGTTTTTGTCTCGTGGCTCGTTCCCGCTCACGCCGATCGTGATCTGCTCTTGCCAAAGTCTGCGGCAGTAGTGCTAGGCGCCGGCTCAGCTGGCGCGCGAAGCCTGCGCGCCGAGCTCACCCTTCACGAGCAGCGCCCGAAAGGTGGTGCGCGGCATGTTGGCCGCACGCGCAGCCGCGCTCACGTTGCCGGCATGCCTTTCGAGTAATGCTTTGGGATCGAAGCCGGCCACGTCCCGCACGCGACGTGGCCCCGGTGCGCGCACGCTGAGCGCCAGGTGCTCCGCCAGAATCTGTCGGCTAGGTGCCAAAGCCGCCGCTCGGTAGAGCACGCTCGAAAGCTCCCGCACATTGCCCGGCCAGGCGTGCGCCACCAGCGTGCCCAGCGCATCGGCCGAGAGCTGCTTGGGGCCGACCTCAGCCTCGAGCCGGCGCAGCAGCACCGCAGCGAGCGCCGGGATGTCGCTCTTGCGTTCCCGCAGTGCCGGCAGCTCCAGCGTGACCGTCGAGAGCCGGTGGTAGAGATCGGCGCGAAAACGGCCCTCATCGACGCGCGCCGGCAAGCTGGCCCAGCTGGCCGAAACGACGCGCACGTCGACCTGCGTCGAGGTGTGAGCGCCGAGCGGCCGCAGCGTGCCATCTTCCACCACGCGTAGCAGCCGTATCTGCACGCCCGCCGAGAGCTCGGCCACCTCGTCCAAAAACAACGTGCCTTGGTGCGCCTGCTCGAAGGCGCCCTGGCGGTGCGAAACCGCGCCCGTGAAGGCTCCGCGCCGGTGCCCGAACAGCTCCGAATCAGCTAGTGACTCGGCGATGGCGCCGACGTTCAACGGCACGTACGGCCCCGCGGGACGCCCCAGCGCGTGGATGGCCCTGGCCACCAAATCCTTACCGGTGCCCGACTCACCCTGGATCAGGATCGGAGCCCGCGTACCGGCATGACGCCGCACTTCTTCGGCGATACGACGCATCGGCTCCGAGCAACCGACGATGCCGGGCAACGCCGTCGCCGCGGGCGGCGCTTGCGCTCGACCTGAGCGCACCGTCACCGTCGAGCGACCGATCACGAAGCTTGCCGCGGCTGACTCGAGCCGCGCTCGCGGCACGCGGGCGCCGCCCACCAGCACGCCGTTCTTGGAGCCCAGATCGATCATCTCCACACCGCGCTCGTCGGCCAATAACCGGCAGTGCTGCGCGCTGACGGCGCGGTCGTGGATCTGAAGGTCGGCACCGCGACTGCTGCCGAGAGTCAGGGCGCGACCCCGGACCAGCTCCGCCGAGGGCGAGCTGCCGTCGCTCGAGCCCACCTCGACGCGCCACGGGCCTGTCTCGGCCTGGGTAACCAGCTCCAGGGTTCGCTGGGTTTGATGTTCGTCCGTCATCTCGAGCACCGCCAGCCCCCCATCGGCCGGCCCTGGCCGCGGTTGCGTACCAAAAACGTGGTAAGAGGCAGCCGCGATGAAGCACGCCCTGGCGTTCGGCCTCCCGGTCTTCTGCTGGCCCGCGCTGGCGCTCGCCCAGAGCACGCCTCAAGCTGGCCTCGATCCCGATCCACCGATCCCGCCCGGTGTGCATCTGGTGGACGACACCGAGCCCCAGCCACCGCTGGTGCCGCGCTCCAAGGATCTGCTGAGCAGGCACTTTCTGGCGGGCGCCTCGGTGGGACCAGCTTGGTCCCTCGGCAAGCTCGGCAGCAACGTGACGACGGTCCACAACCTGGCCGCCGGGCTCCTGCTGCAAGGCGATCTCGGCTTCGGCCTCAGCCGTTCGATGGTCCTGGGCGTTTGGGGCAACTACGCTCGCTACAGCGACGGCGATACCTGCGCCAGCCCCGCCAATCCGACCC
The DNA here is from genome assembly GCA_035281385.1 of Polyangiaceae bacterium. Lineage (GTDB taxonomy): Bacteria > Myxococcota_A > Polyangia > Polyangiales > Polyangiaceae > PMG-095. The sequence continues at coordinate 45,322 of DATEDZ010000133.1, read as the reverse complement.
CTGACTGCTCGGCCTATTCCTTCAGCGTCGGCCCGTTCGTGCGCTACCACCTATCACAGGGTCTGCGCTTCGATCCGTGGGTACTGCTGGGCGGCGGGTATCGCCGAATGCGCTTCAACCAAGACACCCAAAGCCCGCTCGCCGATCCCTACGTCACCGAGACGCAAACCTACTCCGGGCTCAACTGGCTGCGCCTGGAGCTCGGGGGCGACTACTACGCCTGGTCAGGCGTCGGCCTCGGCCCTTTCGGTGCGCTGAGCCTCAGCAGCTACACCGACCGTCCCGAAGGCGCCGGTGACGCCTCGGTCAACACCGAGCTCAGCCTCGGCCTCCGCCTCCTCCTCGACCTCCCCGGCCGCTGACGAGATCAAATCAACAGGGAGGCGGGGAGACGGGGAGATTTTTGGGGGGGTGAACGGCCAACTCGACGCATCAGGTCAGCAGCAGGTCCTTGCGCAGCCCGCCCGGGGCAGTCGATTTCTTGTTTGGTCTCCCCAAACAAGAAATGCGCTCTCGCCCTCCCCGCCTCCCTGTTTTCTCGCTCGAGCAGCGCGGTTAGCCGGCTGCTACGGCGATGCCCAGGGCTTTGCGGACTTGCGAGTACTGCGGGCCGACGAAGTAGAGCAGGAGCTCCTTCATCTTGTCGGCGGCCGACAAGTCACCCGGTAGCTGTTGCTCAGCGCCGATGATCTTCTTGGCGATCTCGAGATCACCGGAGACGATCAGACCCGCGCGGCAAGCCGTCAGCTCCACCGCCTGATTCCAGCGCTTGATGTTGGCCTTCGCGCCCTCGTCGATGAAGCGCTTGACCACCATGCGCAGGCCTTCGAGCTGCACCGGCTGCATGTGCTTGGAAAGCTCACGCGCCGTCGCCTGGATCTGCGCCAGCATGTCTTGCGGCAGCGGCGTTTGCGGCGCCGCGATCATGACGCCCGCGAACAGCATGATGGTGAGCTCCGCCTGCGTCGGGAACAGCGTGCGGATGTAGTGCTCACCACGGTACGAAGCCAGGTGCTTGCCGCACATGAACGTGAGCTCTTGCGGCTGGAAGCCGGTGAGCACCGTCTGGCCCGCCACCGAGGCCGGCGGAATCGCGGGAACCGCGACGATCGCGCCCGGCACGTCATTGCGCACGTAGAGGTCCGGACTTTGCACGCCGAGCACCTGCGCCGCCCAACCGAACGTCTTCGCGAACGTCACGGTGGAGGTCGCCGGGTCCTGCTTGAAGCGCTTGTCGAGCACCGGCAGCTTGCCCTGCGACTGCAGCTGCGCAATCTTCGCGGCTAGCGCGGCCGGCGCGATCATCTCGAAGATCTTCGAGACGTACAGGTTCTCGTCCGCGTGGAACACGTACTTGACCCAGTGCTCGTTGCTGAGGCGACCCTTCACGGCGAGCATGCCCTGCGGCCGGTAGTCCTCGAAGAAGCGCTTCTCTTCCTCGTCCGACTTACGCAGGAAGGTCATGGCCGCCGCCAGGCACCAGGCCTCGTCGTACGACTGCTTGTGCAGGTACAGGCGATACAGCGCCCGGTAGGCGTCGATCTTCAGCGGATCCGCATCGAGGATCACGCGCTGCTCGTCGATGGCGTCGTCCCAGCGCTCGCTGACCTCGTACAGCTCGGCCAGGATCTGATGCACCGTGACCTCGCCGGACTTGGTCTGCGAAGCCATCTTGAAGGCTTCGATGGCCGGCTCCGACTGCTGCAAGCGATCGCGATAGATCAGACCCAGCTGGTGCCACAGCGTGAACTCCAGGTCCGCGTTACCCTTGCCCGCGATGCGATGCAGCATCTTGCGGTAGGAGCGCTCGAGCTGCTTCCAATTCTTCTGCGAGGTGAGGATCTTGTTGATGCGCTCGAAGGACTCGAGATAGCTCGGGTTCAAGTCGAGAGCGTCGTTGAATAGCTCGACCGCGCGATCGCCGTCCTCGATCTTGTCGCGGTAGATCTGCGCTTGCGTGAACACGTAGCGCGCCCTGATCTCCGGCTTTTCCTCCATGTCGGCGATCGACGCCAACGTATCGACCATCTTCTGCCAATCGGCCGCCTGCTGGTAGAGCTGCAGCAGCTTGTGAAGCAGCACGTGGTCGACTGGCTTGAGGTCGCGCGCCTCTTCCAAGGCCTCGATGGCCTTCTGCGGATTCTTTTCCTTCTCCGACCAGATGTCGCCGATCTCGACGAGTACCTTGAAGCGCTCTTCACCGTCGTAGACGCTATCGAGAATCTGGCGTTTGTAAGCGGCGACCTGCTTCCAGTCGTTGGTCTTGGCGTACACCTCCACCAAAGCCTCGAGCGTCGGCCGGTGCTCGCCGTTCAGGCCCAGCGCCTTCTCGAAGTTGTTGATGGCTTGCTTGGCCTGCCCTTGCTCGCGCTTGATGCAGCCGAGGCGGTAGTAGACGTCGGTGCGTTGCTCGGTGTCCGACTCGTCGAGCGAGGTCAGCACCTTCTGGTAGTTGGTCAGCGCGCTCGGCCAATCCTGCAGCCGGAAGGCCACGTCGGCGATGCCGCGGATCGTCTCCTGATCCGTGAGATCCAGCTGATTGGCGGTCTGGTAGGCCTTGAGCGCCTTCTCGTTGTTGCCCAGCGCCGCGTGCACCTTACCGAGCAGCTTGTGGAATGTGTGCTGCTCGCCGCGCTCGCGATTCTTGCTCTTGCGGACCAGCAGGTCCGCAAGAGGTTCGGCCTGGACCCACTTTTCGGTGCGGATGTACTCCTCGACCAGAGGTAGTGCGGCCTCTTCGCTATCGTCGTCGCACTGCATCGCGAGCTCGTAGGCCTGCACGGCCAAATCGTGCTCGTTCAGCATCTCGTCGCGCAGCTTGCCGAGCTCGACCAGGAGCTTGGAGCGTGCGCGCGGCGCCTGGGTGTTGGATTGCTCCTGATCCAGGTAGCGCGCAGCGCGGTCCCAGTCCTGCTCGTCGATCGCGATCGTGCGCAGCGCCGACAGGGTCGGCAAATGCGCCGGATCGAGATCCAGCGCCATCTCGAAGCGCTCTTGAGCCTGACCGCGATCGGACAGCTTCTCTTCGAGAGCCTTACCGATGCGGTAGTACATCTCGACGCGCTGCGCGCCGTCGGTGGTCAGGTCGGCCACGCGCGTCATCGATTCGATGGCCTGCGCAGCGTCGCCCTGCTTCTCGTACAGCTTGCTGAGCGCTTCGAGCGCCGGCACGTTGGTGTCGTCGAGGTCGACTATGTTGCGGTAGGCATCGATCGCGCGATCCACGTCCGACACTTCTTCCGCGTAGACCTGAGCGATCTGACCGTACAGCTCGACCTTGGTCGCGGTGCCGACGGCTTCGGCGATGTGGCGTTCGTAGGCGTTGATCAAGTCGAGCCACTGCTTCAGGCGCCGGTAGCAACGCTCCAGGCCCTGATACGCGCGTTCCTCGGCGTGGAAGATCTCGAGCGCCTGCTCGTAGCGCTGAGCCGCCAGGTCGAACTTGAGGAAGTGCTCCTCTTGATGTTGACCGATCTTGAGCAGCACCTCGACACGCTCGCGCTCGGTCTCGACCACGTCCAGCTGCCGCTCGAGGATCGCGACCAGGTCCGGCCAATCCTGCACGGTCTGGTACACGCGCTCCAGGCCACGCATCGCGTTGATGTTCGAGCCGTCCAGCTCCAGCACCTCGCGGTACACCTTGCCCGCGCGATCGAAGTCGCCCAGTGACTGCTCGTAGAGACCGGCCATACGCAGCTTGGTCGCCGCGATCTCCTCGTTGTTGTGGAGACCGTTGACCTTGCTGGCCAGGATCTTGACCAGCTCGGGGTAGTTCTTGCTGTCGTCGTACACCTGCTCGAGGGCTGCCAGGGGCGGCAGGTAGTACGGATCGACCTCGAGCGCGCGCCGGTAGTACGCCAGCCCCTGATCGGGCTGGTTCATGTGCTGGTGCAGCAACTGACCGAGGTCGTACAGAATCGCTTTGCGGTCGTCGTTCGCTCCCGCCACGTCGAGCGCGCGCTGCAGCGTCTCGCCGACCTTCTGCCAGGCCGCGCCCTTGCGGTGAATGGCCGCCATCTGGCGCAACACCTGCACGTTGTTCGGGTCCAGCGCGACGATCTGCGCGTAGTACGGCTGCGCATACTCGAAGTGCCCGAGATCCTCGCCGTACCACTTGCCGAGGCGTAGGCAGAGCTGGATCTTGGTCTTGGCGTCGGTCTGCTCCGGCAGCCAGGCGTTGGCGGTGTTGATCAGCTCACCCCAGCGATTGGTGGCCTGCGCCATGCGCTCGAGGTAACGAGCGGTCTCGTCGTCGCCGAAGTCTTCGGCGAAGGCGTTGACCAGGGCGTCGAAGGCCTGGTTCTTGTCGTTGATCTTCTCCTCGAAGACGTGCGCGATGCGGCGCAACAGGTCGTTGCGCTCCGAAACCGATTCGCGGGTCTCGAGCCGATTCAGGTACAGCTCGACCAGGGACTCCCAACGCGAGCCCGCGCCATGCAAACGCTCCAAGGCGTCGAACGCCTCCTGATGAGTGGGCTCGATGCTGAGGATCTTCTCGAAGGCGGGAGTCGCCGAGTCGTAGTCGTTGATCTCCTTCTTCCAGATCTCGGTGACCTCGAGCAGCTCGCGGATCTTCTCCGCCGGCTCCTGCAGCGCTTCGGCGCGCTGCATCTTCACGCCCACGACGTCCGCCGCGCGCTCTTCGCCGCGATAGATCGTCTCGAGCTCCTGCATGGCCTCGAAGTCCGCCGGGTCGACTTCCAGCAGCTTGCGCCATGCCTCGGCGGCGTCGTACGGCTGTGAAAGCTGAGCGCTGTAGGTCTTACCGAGCTCGCGGTAGATGGCCTTCAGCTCTTCTGCCTCGAGCAGCGCCGCCGCGCGATCGATGGTGGCGTGCAGCGCCGCGACCAGCTCTTGCGGGTCCTGGCGCGTGCGCCAGACGTTGGCGATCGCGCGCAGCGCTGTGATGTTCGAAAAGTCGATGTCGAGCACGCGCTGCCAGGTCTCGAGCGCTTCGTCGTCGCGGTTCAGCCGCTCGGCGAAGAGCCGTGCGCGCTTGGTGAGCGCGAAAACGCGGTCGTCGTCGCCTTCGGCGATGTCGAAATGCCGATCGAGCACGTCGGCAAGCTCTGCCCACTTACCTTGCTGCTCGTAGAGCTCTGCCAGCGCCCGCAGCGCCTCGGGATCCTCGCCGCGCAGATCGAGCACTCGCTTCCAACCCTCGATGGCGCCCTCGAGGTTGCCCAGGCGCCCCGCAGCCAAGTGCGCGATTTTGGCTCGGATTTCGGCCTCTTGCACGTCACCGGCTGCGTTCTCCAGCTCACGCTGGTAGACCGTGCTGAGCTCCTGCCAGGCTTGGGCCTGCTCGTAGATGCGACCGAGAGCCGCGATCGCCTCTTCATTGGTCGGCGCAAGCGTATCGAAGATTGCGCGGTGCGCCCGGATCGCGTCGTCCAGGCGTCCGAGGCGCTCCTCGTACACCTGACCCAGACGGCTATACAGCTCGACCTTGTCGAGCGTGTCCTCGGCCGCAACCGCGCGCTGTTCCAGGACGCCGGCCAGCTCGGGCCACTGTTCGAGCGAGCTGTAGATGCGATCCAGATTGGCCAGCGCGTCCTTCTCGCGCGGCTCGACCGTCAGCACGTAGCGGTACGTCTCTTCGGCCTTGGCCACGTCGGCCAATTCTTCCTCGAACACGCGCGCCAGGCGCTTGCCGATGGCAGCTTGCGTCGCACCGTCCACGCCGTCGAGCGACAGCACGTCGGCATAAGCGTTGGCCAGCGGCTCCCAACCGCCGTCCAGCATGCTGGCCAGGCGTTCGATCTCCTCGCTGGTACGTTCATCGAGTGGCGCCTCTTTGATAGCGCGCACGTGCACGTTGAAGGCCAGCACCGGGTCGAGCAGTCGCTCCTCCGCGTCTTCCGCGATGCGGTGGTACATGGCGACGCGCTGCGCGGGATCGGTGCTGTGCTGAAGCTCCGCTTCGCGCACCCGAATCAGCTTCTCCCACTCACTCATCGACTGGTACAGCGGTTCGAGGATCTCGCCGATTTCCAGCTGTTTGACCCCCGATTCGAACAGTGCTTCCAGGGCGCGCAGCGTGTCCTCGTGCTCGGGAGCCGCGCCGATCACCTCGCGGTAAGCGGCGATGGCCTTGTCCAGATCACCGAGCCGCAGCTGGTAGATCTGGCCCAGACGAAACTTGAAGCCCAGGATCTCGTCGGGGCTCTGACCTACCTCGCTCTCGCGAGCCAGCACCTCGGCCAGGTCCTGCCAGCGCTCCATCTGCGTGAAGAGCCGGTCGAGCGAACGCACTGCCACCTGATTCTCCGGATCCTTGTCCAGCACCAGGCGGTAACGCTGTACGGCTTGCTCGAGGTTCTCGAGCTGCACCTCGTAGACCTGCGCTGCGCGCAATCCGAGCTCCACGAAGCGCTCGGGCTCGTCGCCCAGCGCCCGCAGCTCGGTATCGTAGATCTGCGCCACGGCCGGCCAGCGCTCGATCATCATGCCCAGCCGCTCGAGCGAGCCGAGCGACTCCTCGTTCTGGCTGTCGGCCGAAACGGCGCGCGCGTAGGTCTCGAAGGCGCGCGCGTGATCGCCCAGGCTCTCTTCATAGAGCCGGGCGATGCGGTGGAGCAGCTCCACCTTCTGGAACGGATCATCGGCGAAGCGCACCGTGACCTCGAGCACGCTGATCAGACGCGGGTAGTCTCCCAGCGCGTCGTAGACCGGCTCCAGCACCGAAGCTGCGGCTAGCGGCGCACGCTCACCGTTCTTGATGCCTTCGAGCGCGGTCAAGGTCGGCGCGTGGTCCGACTGAATGTTGAGGATCTCGCGGTAGAGCTCGACCGAGCGATCCACGTCGTTCAGATGCTTCTCGTAAAGCTCGGCGATACGGTAGTGGAAGCTCACCGCTTCTACGGGATCACCCGTGAGCTCCGCCTCGTGCTGCAGGATGCTGAGCAGCTCCTGCCAATTGCCAGCAGTCTGGTAGAGCACGTCGAGCCGCCCGAGCGCTGTCAGGTCATCGGGATCGAGCTCGAGCACCTTTTGATACTGATCGGTGGCGCGCGCCACGTCTTGGAGCTCACGCTCGTAGATGGCGCCCACCTGATAGAAGATCAGCTTCTTCTCTTCGGGATCGGCGACCAGGTCCGCCTTCTTGGAATGGATCTGGAGCAGCTCCTCCCAGCGCGACAGGCCCAGGTACAGCTTGACCAGCGAGTCGATGCTGCGCAGATCCTCGCCGTCGATCTCGAGGATCTTGAGGTAGACCGCGATCGCCTGTTCCTGGCGCTCCAGCACTTCTTCCTCGATGGAAGCCGCCGAATACAGCGCCTGCTTCTGCTGATCGACGTCCTCCAGAATCTCCGCCTTGCGCTGCAGGATCAGCGACATATCGGCGTAGCGCTGCGAGGCCTGGAACAGGCCCTGCAGTGACTCGGCCGCCGCCAGGTTCGTGGGATCGATGCTCAGCACCTTGCGGTAAAGCTCGATGGCGCGTTCGAGATCACGTACTTCGTTCTCGAACACGCGCGCGGCCGAGCTGTACAGGCGTGAGCCCACTTCCGGGTCCTGCTGCTGCGATGCCAGCTGCTCGAACACACGCGCCAAATCCTGGAAGCGTCCCGTGGCGCGGGCCAAGCGGTCCAGCGCCTCTTGCGTACCGTCGCTCGTGGGGTCTGCGGCGAGCGCGCGCGCCATCGTCTCGAACGACGCGTTCAGATCACCGGCTGCGTCCTCGTGCAGCTGCGCGATCTGGTGGAGCAGCTCGACCTTACGATCCGCGTCTTCCGTGCGCGCGACCTGCACCTCGTGCACGCCGATCAGCTTCTGGTAGTCGCCCTGCGTGCGGTACAGCGGCTCGAGGATCTCCGCGATGGCGAGCGCGTTCTGCGGACTCTGACCGAGCCGCTCGAGCGCGTTTAGAGCCGCGTGGTTAGTCGGATCGCGATCCAGCACCTGACGGTAGCCCTCGATCGCCTGATCCACCTGCTGCATCTGGCCTTCGCGCAACGCGGCCAGACGCAGCATCAGCGCCAGCTGCGCCTCATCGGTGTCCGCGAGCCCGAGCTGCGTCTCCAGGTTCTCGGCGAGCTCATTGTGCATACCGCTGCGCGACAGCAAGCCGTCGAGTTGGTAGAGCGCCACCTGGCTGGTCGGATCCAGCGCCAGTACCTCGCGGTAGGCCGCGATGGCATCGTCCGGTTTGCCCAGCTTCTCTTCGTAGACCTGCGCCATCTGAGCGTAGATGGCTTCGCGCTCCGAGCCTTCCTGCGCCAGCTCGATGCGCTTGCGAAAGACGCCGATCAGCTTATCCCAGTGATTGGTACGGCGATACAACGCATCCATCGCCTGCAGCGCCTCGGCATCCGACGGGTCCAGCGACAGCACCTTTTCGTAGCTGCCGGCAGCCTCGTCGACCTTGTTCAGGTGCTCCTCGATCGCGGCCAGGCGCATCCAATACTGGCGCGCCAGATCCGGATCGCTCAAGTCGTTCGCGACCTCGTCGTAGATCGCGATCAGCTGGTCCCAGGCGCCGGCGGCCTGCGCCAGTTGCTCGAGCTCGAGGCGCGAGTCGACCAATGCCGGATCCTGCTTGAGGGCCCGCGCCTGCGCGTCGAGGGCGCGGTCGAGCGCGCGCAACCGCTCCGCCGCCACGAACGCGATCTTGCGGAGCAGCGAGACCTTGCGCTCCACCTGCGAGTCGCTGGCGGCCAGGATCTCGAGCGCCGCGATCAGCTTCTCCCAGTCCTCACGCGCCTCGTAGATGCCCTCGAGGATCCCGGCTGCGTCGGCCTTCAGACCCTTCTTCTTCAGCATTCCCTCGAGCGCGACGCGTGCGCCTTCGTGGTCGCCATTGATGAACAGAATTTCCCGGTAATTTTCGAGCGCCGCGCGCTCGTCGTCCAGGTACTCGAGCTGCACGCCAGCAAGTCGATACTTGAGGTCGACTAGCGTGGCCTCTTCACCCTCCAGGTCGATGCGCTGGCGCAGCACTTCGGCGTAGCGGTCCCAGGCCTTGGTCTTGGCGTAGAGCGCGTCCAGCGCGGCCAGCGCCGTGGCGTCCGCCGGATCGTCCTCCAGCACGGCCTGGTAGGTCTCGATCGCGGCAGCCGAGTCGCCGATCTGCGTCTCGTACAGCTTGGCGATCTCGTACAAGATGCGCTTGCGCTCGGCCGGATCCGAAACCAGCTCGCGCTTCTTCGAGTAGACGTCGAGCAGATCCTTCCAGCGCTCCGTCCTCTGGTACAGGAATTCGAGGGCGCCGAGCGCCGTGGCGTTGTCCGGCTCGCTCTCGTAGACCGCGCGAAACTGAGCCAGCGCATCGTCGATGCGCCCGGCTTGCTCGACCAACACTCGACCGAGCTTCAGACGCAGCACGTTGGCCGTGAAGCTGTCGCCTCCTTCGTCGGCGGCCGTGACCGCGGAGTTGTAGGCCGCGATGACCGCCTCCCAATTGCCGGTCTGGGCTGCGGAACGCTCGATGTCGGCCTGGCTTTGCTCGTCACCCGGCGCGATCTGGAACGCCGCCAAGTAGCGCTCGAAGGCTTTCGGCTTGTCATTGATGCGCCCTTCGTAGAGCGCGGCGGCTTCACGCAGCAGGCCCAGGCGCTCGCCCGGCTCCTGGACGTGATTCAGTTTCACTTCGATCGCCGAGGACAGCCCCTTCGGGTTGTTGGAGCTGGCGTAGATCGGCATCAGCCGCTCTGCCGCCGCCAGACTGTTCTCGTCGAGCGTCAGGATCTTCTCGTAGGCGCGGGCGGCGCGATCCGCCTTACCCTTCTGAGTCATCCACAGCTCGGCAATTTTCATCAGCATGCCGATGCGCTGCGCGGTGTCGGTGGCGCGCGTCTCGTTGCTCTCGAGCACGCGGATGAACTCGTCCCACTTGCCTGATTCGGCGTAGAACACCTCGAGGTCGTCCCAGCGTCCCAGCGTCACGTAGCGCTTCTTCAGCTGTTCCTGCGCGCGCCTATCGTCGGGCGAAAGCGTGAGCAGCATGCGGTAGGCATCCACCGCACGCTCCTCGTCCTTCAGCCTGTCACCAGCGACTTGACCGAGCTTGTTCAAGAGCTCGATCTTTTCCTTGGTGTCGTAGGTGGCCTCCGCCAGCTTCGAAAGCACGTCGGCGAGCTTTTCGTACTCGCGCGAGCGCTCGTAAAGCTGCGAAAGCGCATCGAGCGCGTCGACGTCCTCGGGATCGTTCTCGAGCACGACCGCCCACAGGTCGACGCAGACTTCCGGCTTCTTGACCTTTTCGGTGGCCAAGAGCGCGATCTGTTTGAACTTCGCGGCGCGTTCGGCGCCCGAGCCCAGCGCCTCGGCCTCGCGACGCGACAGTGCGATGAGCTTCTCCCAGTCGCGGCGCTTCTCGTACATCTCGCGCAGGTACTGGATCGCCACCGCATTGCTTTCGTCGACGTCGAGCACCTTCTCGAAAGCGCGCACCGCTTCCGCCTGATTGGCGAACTTGTTGACGTACAGATCCGCGGCCTTCAGGTAGTAGTCGGCGCGCTCCCCCGGATCACTGACGGCGTCACCGAGCAAGATGAGCGTCTTGACGTAGTCGTGGAAGCGCTTGGCGGCTTCCTGCTGGGCGAGCTTGTCCTTGAGGTCCTTGATCAGCGAGGGGCTACCGTCCCCACCAGGCGGTGCGGCCGCAGCCTTGGGCGACTCGGCCGCCGGCGGGGGCTCGGGGCTCGCAGCGGGCAGGGGCTCGGGGCTCGCAGCGGGCAGGGGCTCCGGTGTGGCCGGCGCGGCGGCCGCGGGCGGCTCGCTGGCGCCTTTGGGCGCTTTGCTCTTCTTACCCGAGTCTGAGCTCGAGCTCGAGCTCGAGGAGCTCGAGCCGCCCCCCAGCTTTTCGCCAATCTGCGCTTCGAACGCCGCAAGCGCCGGATGCTCCGCGTCCACGCGAGAAAGCCGCTCGAAGAAGCGCCGTGCGCGGATCAAATCACCGCGCTCACGCCAGGCCAGCAGACCCGCGTTGGCGAGCAGGTAGGCGCCCCGACCATCGAGGCCAGCGCGATCCGAAAGCTCGTCCGCCAGGCGGATCACCGCCTCGTAATCGCCGCCCTTGGTACCGTAGGCGTCTTTCAGAAACGTGAAGGCGGGCTCGAGCGAGGGATCGAGCCGCAGTGCCTCTTCGAACAGCTGCGCGCTGACTTCGGCATTCTGATGCCGCACCGCCCAGCGCGCGCCGAACACGAAGCCCAGCGCGGCCTTGCCCGCGTTATCCACGTTCTTCAGGCTCTCGCGCTGAGTCTCCAGGATGCGCTCCGTGCGCTCGGTCTCGACCAGCAGCCCTTCGTAAATCGCAGCTGCCTTGACGTTGGTCGGATCAGCCGCGTACGCCTGCGCCAGGATGCCCTCGAACTCGGACGGAGCAAAACGCTTGGCAATGCGCGCGGCGCGAATGAACGCGTCCGACTTGGCTGCAGCCGACGAGGACTCGTGGGCGGTGCGCAAGAGCTGCCCCACGCGGTCCTGCCAATCTTCGGGACTGGCCTGCACGTCCGCCAGACGCTCACCTGCGTCGGTGCCCTTGCCCTCCGCGCTTTGCAGCGCCTTGGCATAGGCTTCGGTCGCGCGATCGTAGTCCCCCGCATCGCTCAGCACGTCGCCGAGCTCACGAAACAGCGCCGAGCGCGTTGGTCCGTCTTGCGTGCTCTTCAGCTGCAGCTCCAGCAGCTTCTGCACCATGTTGAGCTTACCCAGCTCCCAATAGATGCCGCGCGCTTCACCCAGCGCTTCGATCAAGGCGGGGTTCAGCTTGAACGCGTCCTGAAAGTGTTTCAGCGCGCGCACCCCCTGCAAGAACTGGCCGTAGAGCACACGCCCCAACCGCAAGTGAAGCTCTGCTTTCAAACCTGCGTCCTGGGCTGCGGCCAGGCCCTGCTCCAGGGCTTCGGAGAGCCCCTGCCAATCGTGGTGGCTCTCTAGCTGTTTCAGACGCTGCTCAAGATCCATGCTGCTGCCTCGGACAAGCTACATAGAGCGAAGCTCGCACTGCCTTGATCGCGGCGCGAGCCTCGGTTTCCATCAACATTCGTTCCCCACGAGTGAGTGGAGTCCTGGGGTTCACTGACCCAACTTTTGGATCAACGATGCCGTCTGCTCACACTGCTCTTTCCACTTCGCGGCATTGCCGCTGCGGCAGGTGCGCTTGGTGAATTGGTTGAGCAGCCGCAGCGCCTTCTCTTTCTGAGGAGGCTCCATGGCTGCGTAGGTGCTGCCCAGATTGAAGGCGGCGTCCGGATGCGAATCCTCGCCCACGAATTGCTCGGCTTTTTCGATCGAGGCCAGCTGCGCGGCGCTGTCGCCACGTAGCTGCGCGGACTGCGCCTGCAGCACGCACAGCGCGTAGAGCGCCGAGTTGTTTTTGGAGTTGGCCGGTACGACGCTCAGCCCGGAGCTTGCGACCTGCTCGGCCTCCTTGAACAGCTTGTAGGTGATGTAGAGCTCGGCGAGCGGGGGATAAAAGAAGCCCTTGGTCGAGTCGTGCTCGATGGCCGCCGTGTAGTGCTGAAGCGCCGACTGCTCGTCGTTGGTCCACTGATAGGCCTCGCCCAGCAGGTGGTAGCATTCAGCCAGATTCGGGTCGCGCTTGATGCACTCCTTGAGGGGTTCCTTGGCCTGCTCGAAGGCATCGGGGTTGCCGCCCTCAGCCTGCATGATCAGGGCGTTACCGCGCTTGAACCAGTAGTTGGCGAAGTCGGGCGCCACTTGGACGGCGCGCGACAGCGTGGACGCCATCTTCTCCCAGTCTTCTTTCTTCTCGTAGGCGACCGCGAGCTTCCACAGGATGCGGTGGTTGGTGGGGTCGAGCAGAATCGCTTGCTCGTACTTTTGAATGGCGCCCTCGACGTTGACCTTGACGGCCTGGTCGCCTTCGTTGGCCAGGTTGACGGCCTCGATGTGGTCGCGGCTGCAGCCGGCCAAGGCAACGAACCCGAGGGAGAGCAGACCGACCTTCAGGAGCTTTTGGAGTGTCATCGCGGGCATTCCTCTATGTGACGCTATCCGAGAACCACGAGCCGCCCGTCAGCGGAAGGCTTCTGGGGGCCGCCAAGCGCGGGACTTCAAGCGACTCGATTCGGAGGCGAACCTGCCTCGATCCGGGGCGATTTCCGGACCATCAAAGAACACCGAGCATAGGCGGACGCCCCCCATGGAGTAAAGCCGCAACGTAAGGGAAAACGTCAGGCGTTTTCGCGGGGTTCGGCACAAAGCGAAACGGCGCGTGCCGCTTCCGACACGCGCCGTAACGCTTGCTGATATGTCCGTTCAGCCTGGTGCGAGCATGATCGGGTACACGACCGTGACGATGCCGCCTTCCGGTTGCGGGAAGCTCAAGCCGTAGAAGGCCGAGAGCACGCAGCTGACGACGCCGCTGTCGGGGAGATCCGACCCGCCGTTCGACACGTTCGACACGGCTCCATCGCGCCCGATCACGAAGCGCGCCGAAACGCGACCTTCGAGGTTCGGGTTACGACCCAGGCCCTGCTCGTAACACATGCGGAACCGACCGAAGTTCTGGCGCACGATGCGCTGAATCACTTCAGGAGGCAGGCGACCGCTCACGGTGGTCGCACCCATGCGCACCTTAGGCGCCTTGGTCTGGTGCGAACCGCCGAGGCGACCATGACCAGCGCCGAAGCCCTGGCCGGTACCGACGCCAGCGCCGTGACCGAGAGTACCGATGTTACCGAGACCGATACCTTCGCCGCGACCACCGCCGCCTTCACCGATGCCGGACAGACCGAGACCACCGGCGCCAAACGCGTCGCCGATCTCGTCGCCCCACATGTTGCCGCGCGCACTGATCTCGTCCGAACCGAGCGAGGTGTCGCGACCCCAGGGAGCGGTCGGGGCATTCGGATCACCGGCCGCGCCCGTGTTGAGCAGACCGATCATGCCGAACTCAGTGGCCTCGCGTAGAGCCGCCTGTCGGGCCAGGTGCATGTCCTGGTTGTCCTTAGGGCCCTGCACGGCGTAGCGCTTGTTGGTGGCCTTGGTCGTGGGATTACCCATCGACCCTTCCTCGCCCTTAGCGCGAGTACCGGTGCCACCCTCCTTGTTGTCGGCCTGTTCCTGGACGACCTCGGCTTCCTTCTCTTCTTGTTCACGTTCGGCAGCAGCCTTCAGGTACTGCTGCATCAGGTAGAGGGCGTCCTTGTCGAGCTCCTCGTCGTCCGTCAGGCCCATGGGCGGCACGAAGAACGCCATGGCGGCGAGCAGGCCGCCGATGGTGAGGAACGACAGGCCGAAATACATGGCCACGGCCCACTCGAAGTTCGTCCCGACGCCGTGCTTGATCGGCTTGCCGGCGTTGACCGCCGCCACCTGGAACACGAAGTCGCCGAGCTCCACGCGCGCCTTGGCGCCGCCGGGCAAGGCCAACTGGTGACCGCCGGAAAGCTCGGCGCTGGGTTGCGCGCGAGCCCGCGCCTCGTCCAAGCTCATCTTGGGCTGGCCGGGGATTTCCACCGAGCCGCGCGCATTCGGCGGGATGACGATGGCGACCGAAGCGCGATCACCCACCACCACCGGCAGGCGCGTCGTGCCGAGCTTCTCGCTCGGGATGAAGAAGTCGCAGGCGAAGTTCTTGCCCTGCTCCTCACCGACGTAGAAGTTACGCGGCGGCGTGAGGTGCGAGACGTGGAGCACGTTCGTACCCCACAGCACCATCACCTCGACCGAAGCCAGGTGCGGCACCTCGACCTCGTCCGGGCTCACGTCCGGACCGCTCTTCACCATCGTGTAGGTGTAGGTTCCAGGCGGTGCGTCGTCGGGCACGTACATCGCCGCCTGCATGCGCTGCTGGGCAGCGCCGGCTGCGAACGGATTGCTCGCGGTAGCGAATGGATTGGCTGCAGCTGCGAACGGGCTAGAAGCCGATGCCGCAGCAAACGGATTTGGCGTGGCGGCGGGGGGAGGAGGCGGCGCGGCCTCGGCCCCGGCAGCCTCCGCGCTCTCCAGGATGATCTTGGTGTCGCCCACCTGGATTTGGTCGCCAACATGCAGCTTGCACTTGTTGACGCGAGCGCCGTTGACCATCGTGCCCGGCTCATTGCCGAGATCGATGAGCGTGATGTCTTCGGGACCAGCCACCTCGATCACCGCGTGCATGCGCGAGGCAAGCTCATCATCCACGCGCAGATGGCTCTTCGGATCCTTACCGACCTTGACGATGTCTTGCGTCACCGTCTCACGCCGGGTGAGCTGGTCGGACTGATACAGCGCAAACGTTAGAACAGCCTTTGCCATCTTCTTTTTCTCAGAGGTTTTCGACGGACTTGAGCATCTCGTCCACGAACTGAATGCGCGGGCGAATCAGGGTCGTGCGTGCCGCGCGGGGGCGAACGCGAATTGTGGCGTCGTTCGGGCCGAAGCCGCCGGCGCTCAGCGGATCGTCGTCGAACTCGTAGCCGTAACCATCGCCCTTCTGGTCGCCGGTCTCCTTCGCGGCTTGAGCCAGCGCCGCGCCCGAGACCAGAAACGCCGTGAGCCCGATCGCTACCGATGCCATTCGAACGCGCTTCGAAACCATTACAGCCTCCTCACAACTTTCTTCGAATCGTTACAGCTACATTGTAGTGGCGCCCGACTGGCTCCGTCAATTGCCGAGTCGGGCGCGTGACCACGTATTACTAGGTACTACTCGGTAAACTTGGTTTCGCGTGGGTCCGGCAGTCCACGACACCGGTCCGCACCAAAGGTTCCAGACTTTTTTCGCGATGCCTCACTTCTTGGGAGGAGCCGCCGGGGGCTTGGCTCCGCCGGGTGGGGCGGCGGGCGCCGCAGCGCCACCAGCAGGCGGGGCGCCTGCGGCAGCAGCGGCCTTGTCAGCTTCGGCCTTCTCCTTGGCGGCCGCCGCTTCTTGCTCCTTGGCGGCCTTCTCGGCCTCGGCGGCGTCCTTCTCCGCCTGAGCGCCTTCCTTGATGAACTTGATGGTGTCGTCGATGTCGGTGCTGCGCTCCTTGGAGCGCTTCACCGCCGCCGCGAACTCGCTGGTGTCGCCCGCCTTGGCCACGAAGTCGCGGTACTGCTGGGACGCCTTCTCGAGCAGCGGGATGGCAGCCGCGCCGGGAGCCCGCTTGGCGCGGAACTCGTGCGTCAGGATCGCCTCGTTGTAGTAGGTCTCGGCGCGCGAACCGTCGATCTTCTTGGCCTGCTCGAGCTCGGCCTGGGCGCCTTTGACCATGTTCTCGAAGTTGCTGTCGCCGATCTGGCCACGGTAGGCGAGCGCCAGGCCCAGGTGCGCCTCGAACTCGTTGGGGCGCAGCTTGAGCGCGTCCTTGTACGCCTTCTCCGCTTCCTCGAAGCCGCGGAACGACAGGCTCACCGCCGCGTAGTTCATGTGCGCCTCGAAGAACTTGGGGTCGAGCGAGCGCGCTCGACCGAAGCTCTTCACCGCGCTGTTGAAGTTCTTCAGCTGAACCTGGATCAGGCCAATCGTGTTGTGGATGGGCGCGTAGTTCGGGTTCTTGCGCTGGGCTTGCGAGGCAACGAGCGCCGCCAGATCCAGCTGCTGTGCGTCGACATCGACGCCCTTCACGCCGGACACTTCCATGCCTCGACGACCGCGGCGCCCCTTCTTGGAGCCGGCACCCGCCTTGGCCTTGGCCTGCTCGAGGTAGTACACCGCGAGCTGGTTGAAGGCGGGCATGTAGCTGTCGTCGATGGCCAGCGCGCGCTGCAGGTTGCGCTGGGCACGTTCCAGGTCGTTCTTGCCGTCCTGATCCGACTGGTCGCTGCCGCGGTCCATCTGCAGCGCGGCCACAGCAACGAGCGCCTCGACGTTCTGGAACTTGGCGTCGCGAATAATCGTGTCGAGGCGCGTGATGGCGCCGTCGACGTCACCAGACTTGGCGAAGTCGTACAGCGCCAGCTGCGCCTTGGCGCGGTGAAAACCACCGTCGGCCTGCAGCGTCTCCTCGAACTTGCCGCGGGCGTCGGCATCCTTGCCGCAGCGCTGGTAGGCCAGACCAGCGTTGTAGATGGCCTCCGGGAAGGTCACGCTGGTGTCGGACTTCTGTCTGCTGGCCGCCTTCTCGAACGAATCGGCCACGCCAGAGCAGACCGACTCGTTCCAGTCTTGCTTCTTGTCGTGCTCGACGAATTGGTCGAGCGCTGAATCGAAGGTGGCGGCAGCCTCTTTGCTGACAGCGATGCCTTTGTTGTCCTTGCGGCCGCTGTCCTTCGAAGGATCGAGGATTGGCTTGCCATCCTTACCCATGGTGGCGCCGCCGCACGCCATCAGCGTGGCCGACAGCCCGATCAGCGCGATGCCCATAAATCGCGTCATCATCACGCGCCGCCTTCCTTCTTCTTGTCGTCTTTCTTCTTGTCGCCCTCTTCGGTCTTCTTCTTCTTCTCGAGCGGCTCGTTGCTCTGCGTCATCATGGGCTCACCGCCGATGCGCAGCGGACTACCCTGCTCGCGCAGCACGCTGTTCACGCGGCTGGGGGCACCGCGGAACTCGTCGACCACCGCGAACTCGTTCTTGTAGGTCGTAGCGAGCCAGACCTCGCAGGCGCGGCTGTACTCGTCGAAGTACTGGTACTTCACCGAGTAATCGAGGCAGAGCTTGTAGGCGCTCTTGGCTTGCTGCTTTTGCGGCTCGGACGCGTCGTCGAGCGCGCCGTAGTACGCGGTGCGAATCTCGTAGTCCTTCTTCATGCTGTCGGGAATCGGAGCCGCGCGGAACTCCTTGACGAACTGGCCCCACATCGCGCCGACCTGAGAGCCGGCCGCGATGACCCAGCGCGGGGGTGGTACCGGCTGCAGATCGACGACCTTCTTGTACTCCATCGAAGCCTCGTCGATGAGCGGTCGCTTCTTGCCGATCCAGTCCTTGACCTTGGTCTGGATGTGCTTGAGCACCGCTTCCTTGCTACCCTGACCGCGATACTCGGGGAACGGGACCTTGTCGACCTTGGCCTTCTTCTGCTCGGCGAAGAAGAACTGAGCCTCGCCGACTGCTTCGAGCGCACGGCCGAGACGACGCTGCTTGGCGCTGGCGTCTTCGCCCTCCATGCTCTCGATCGACGCCACGGCCGCCTTGGGATCCTCCCAGAGCTTGCGCACCGCCGCGTACTCCTTGGACGCGATCGCTTCCTTGTTGCTCTTGGCATAAGCGCGAGCGAGCAAGGCGTGAGCCTGAGCGCGCACGTCGGTGGTCGCCTTGGTGTCGATGAGCTTCATCGAGCCCGCCAGCCGCTTCTCGACGTTGCCCCAGTCTTTCTTCTCGCCGTAGTGAGCGGCGATGGCGAAGGCGATCTGGGCGGTTTGTGCTGGCTTCTTCGCGCCGTAGTAGCGGTTGAAATTGTTGCTGTCCTTGATGGCCTGCTCGTCGTTACCGATGCCCAGACGCAGCACGACGGCGTCGCTCAAGGCCTGATCGGCAAACTCTCCCTTGAAGGCCGTCTCCTCACAATAACGCTCGAAGAAGTCCGCCGCGCGATCGTAAACCGCGATGGCCTGGTAGTTGCCGCCGATCTCGTAGAGCGCCTTCTTGGCGAGCTCCGACTTCTCCATGCCGTACTGCTTGTTCAGCAAGATGGTCAGGCGCACTTGGATGGCTTTGGCGAGCAGGCGAGCTGCCTGATAGGCCTTGGCCATATTGTAGACGATTTCGTCGGCCTTCTCGCACTGCTTGGGCTTCTCACCCTTGCTGAGCGGGGTCTCGCAGTAGGTGCGCCAGAGCTCGAGGTACGCCTCCGCACCCTTCTTGTAGGTGTCGAGCGCCTCCTTGTAGTTCGCCTTTTCCGAGAGGCTGTCGCCCTTCTCGACCAGCTTCTGCGCCTTGAGGCGCATGATGTCGAACTGGATGCGGGTCAGCGTCTCGCACTGCTCCTTGTTGTCCTCGAACTTGCTACCCTTGCAGTAGAACTCGAGGAACGTCGGCACGTCCTTGGCCATGTCGTCGAAGCAGCTCGGGCGCGGCGGCTCGGCACGGCTGCCCAGCACGTTCACCGACTCGAGGTAGAGCTGAGCCGCGAAGATGCCCGCGTCCTTGTCGGCGTGGTTGATGGCCACGTCACGGAACGCCAAGGCCGCCTCCTCCCAGTGCTGGGACTCGAAGTAGGTGCGAGCGCGGGCGTACTTCACTTCGACGTACTGCTCTTCGGCTTCCTTGTCGCCCTTGGGCGGCGTGATGTAGCAGACGTAGCGGTTGAAGGCCGTGACCATGCCCTTTTGCATGTCGGTGAAGGGCTTGGGTTTGAACTTCTCCCACTCACCCTTCTTGGCCTCGCGGTCCTTCTCATCGGCGCCCGTCGGACCAAGCCCCTTGGACTTGCGATCCGAGTCGCCCTTGTACATCTGGTCGTACATCTTCTGGTAGCAGAGCACCGAGGCGTAGGCGGCTTCGGCTGCCTGCGCGCCCTTAGGATCTTCCGCGACCACGGCGTCGAACGCCGGCCCGCATTCCTCCCAGCGCTGCTGGAAGTAGAGCAAGTCCGCCATGGCGTACTTGATCTTGTACATGGTAGGCCAGTCGTCTTTGACGATGCGCGGGAACTGGAACTTGGCGAAGTCGGCGGCCGTGAAGTTGTCGCCGACCTTCTTGTAGAGGTAGGCGGCCAGATCCATGGTCTTCTTGTCGCCGGTACCACGCACACCACCGGTACCGACCGCTTCCAAGTGCCAGCTCATCGCCGTCTCGGCGAGCAGCTCGGCCGTCTTGTTGGCGCACTCGCCCTTTTCTTTTTCGGGGTTACCGCTCTTGGTGAACTCGTTGAAGACCCGGACCTGCTGGTCCATTTCCTTACGGACGGCCTCCTTGTCGCCCGACATCAAGGCCTGCGTCGCGGTGGTGATCTGCCCCTGATAGAAGCAGTTCCTCGCGCCCGGATCGCGGCTCAAGAGGTCCCGGTAGAGGACGATGCCTTCCTTGTAATGACCGGTGTCGAGGTAGGCGAGACCGAGCTCCTGGAGCATGCCGATGGTCTTGACCTGCTCGCCGCCCTTGTCACCGCTGACCGGCTTGAAGAAGTTGAACGCCTTGTCGGGCGCTCCCGCGACCGCATAGATCGGGATCATGTCGCGCCGCGCGGCCTTCGCCAGCTGCGTGGCGTTCGGGACGTCGGTGAACTGGTCACCGTACTCGATCACCTTCTTGAACTCGTTCAGGGCCAGCGGGTAGTCGCCCTTGTTCCAGTGCACGTAGCCCAGCTTGTAGCGCGCGTATCCGAACTGCTTGTTGTTCGGCGGCGGGTATTTGATCACTTCCTTGTAGGCCGCCGCGGCCAGATCCCACTTGCTGGGATCGCCCTGAGCTTCCTGGAAGAACAGCTCGCCGAACGCCAAGTAGGCGTAGGGGATGAACGGCGACTTGGGTGCCTTCTGGATCAGCTCGAAGTAGACCGAGCGCGCATCCTTCAGGTTGCCACCCTGCTCGTGCTCGTAGGCGAGGTAGTAGAGCACCTCGTCGAGCTTCGAGTAGTCCGGGTAGTCGTTCTTCATCTGCGTGTAGTAGACAATCGCCTTGTCGCGTGCGGCCTTGACGATTTTCTCGGCCTGAACGGCGTCCGCCTTGAACTTGCCGGCCTTACCCGGATTCTTCTTCTTGGCGTCCTGCGCCTGGATGTCGGCCGCGATCTTGTCGCGGTTCGCCGCGCTCTCGAGCTCGACGTAGGCTTCCGCGAGGCGCCTGGTCAGCTGCGGCCGATCCGGCGACTTCTTGGCGGTGCGCTTGTACAGGCGCTCCAGACCCTGAATCTCCGTGATCAGCAGGGCGCGGGCGCGAGCCTGGAGGCGGTTCTTGCGCGTGTCGCGCTCCGCGTACTTCTTGAGCTCGTCAGGATTGACGGGTTTGACGTCGTCCTTGCGCTCGCGCATCTCGCGTGGCGGTGGCGCGCTCTTGAAGGCGACCGCACGCTTCTGCTTGGCATCGAACTTGGCCGGGCCTCCCGGACAAGTCATGAGCGTGGTCTGCGCTTCCTTCCCGACGCACTCCAGGCTGAGATCGGTAACCTTGGCTTCCGGAGCCGCGGCGGCGTGACCAGGGGTCAGCCACATACCGAGCGCGGCAACAACGACGGCAAAGAAACTCTTGCTGCTCATTTGCATCACCTTCCACAAGCCGACTCGACCACCTGACGGTAGAAGCCGAGCTCGTCACGCCAGTACTCGCCGTCGAACGGCCAGATCACGTGCTCTTCATCGGGTTTCACGACGCCGAAGATCTTGGCTTCGGCCTTGCTGACCTGGTTGGTCTGAATCTTCTCGTCGAGCAGGTTGCGCTGCGCGGCGGTGATATCGATGAGGATCTTCTCACCGTTGCGCAGGTGTTCGTTGAGCTCGTCCACGTAGCGCTGGTAGCGGCCCAGCGCGAGCTCGCCGGCCTGCCGCACCGCCAGGTCGCGAGCCAGCTTGAGCGCGTCCGAGACCTCCATACCGAGGCCGGAGCTCTGGAAGTCGGCGGGCGCCTTCTTGAAACGCTTTTCTTCCTCCTCGAGCAGCTTCACATAGTCGATGTTGCGCAGCAGCTGACGATCGGAGAGCGCGATCTCCACGATCGGGCGCACCGTGGGCGGGATGTCGCCCTTGCCCTCGCGCACGTCGAGCAGGAACTTGAAGAACGCGTCCTCGCGGTTCTCACCTTTGTAGTTCTTGAGGATCTTCTCGAGCTCGTCCTTGATCGGTACGTAGCGCAAGTTGAAGCGCGCCACGACGGTGGTCGCCGCGTCGTAGTTGCAGTTGGTAAAGTAGATGATCGCCCTGAGCACTTCCGACTCGGGGTAGAACGAGTTCGGAAAATAAGGCGCGCCCAGCGTGTGGATGTTGCCGAGCGAGCGCGGGTAGTCGCCAGCCATGAAGTACGCCCACGACTCCTCGAACAACGCGTCGAGCCAGTACTCGCTCGTGACGTCGACCTGGTTCCAGTACTTGACCGCGGCAGAGAGCTTCGTGCTGTTGACGGTCGGAGCGTTGGTCTCTGCATCCAGCGTGATGGATGACGAGTAATAGGTACGGGCCATCGACAGGTACGCGAGATCGCGCATGCGATCCTCGTCCTCGACGCCCTCGACACCCTCGTCGAGCGCCTTCTCGATGCGCTGGAAGGCTTTGACCGCGGGCACCGCTTTGCGCAGCTGCACGTAGCTGACGCCGGTGAAAAACTGCGCCTTCACGTAGTACTCGCTGCGACGATCGACCTTCTGAAACAGGCGAATCGACTCTTCGAATTGCCGGTTACGGTACTTGTAGCGGCCGAGCATGAAGTTCAGCTGCCAGTACAGGTCGCGCTGCTGCGCGTTGTCGAAGCGCGAGAGGTCCTCGTCGTTGTACTTTCCGACACGCTCGATGATGTCGGCCGGCTCGGGCAGTTGCGTGGCGAGCTTGGCCAGCCACAACAGCGTCTCCTTGAACTTCAGATGGTTCGGGTTGTCGGCGACGCCGCTGAAGATCTGGTAGCTTGCTTGGTAGAACTTCAGGCGATAAAGCGCGATCGCCAGGAAGTACTCGGCCAGCTGCTTGTTGCCCGGGTCGTCACCGGTCTCGCCCGAGCGCACGCGATGCAGCGCTTGCGCCGCGTCGCTCCAGCGCTCCTTGTCGAACAGAGCTTTGGCCGACGCTGCTGCTTCGGTCGGATTGCCTGCTACGACCGCGGCCTTCATCTTGCCCTTCGGAGCGTCTTCGTCGAGGTCGATGTCGACGCCACCCTTCTTCTTGTCGGCTGCCGGCTTGTCCGCAGCGGCCTTACCCCCCTTGCCCTTCTTGGCGGGCGTCGGGGCGTCGAGATCGAGGACCTCTTCGGCGCGCGCTACGTCCGTAGTCACGAACGTGCTCGAAAAGATAGCTGAAGCCAGGATGCTGACCGCGACCAGGCGCTTTCGAAACATGAATCCTCTTGAGATGGGTGGAGATGGCAGACCCCCCAAATCAAAGGGGGCCTAGCGCCCCCGAGGAGGGCACTGAGCAGGCTCGGGGGGCTCGAGACGAAAAGCCCAATGACTACCAGTAGATAGAACCCGCAGGGCTGCGGCATCTTAGATAGCGGCACGATCCGCTGTCAAGCGTCGTTGAAAACTCAGTTACATGATCGGTGGCATTTGGGGCGCCGCCGGAAAATTCGTACTGATGCGAAGACACGCCCATCAAGATCGAAGCAGCGCGCCATGCGCCACGCCAATCCGGATGGTCGTCCGAACCGCATGTGGGCGTTATGCTTGGGCGTGCAGTTGTTCGATCACTGAGCAGGAGGGGCCGAAGGGTCGAGGCGTCGAGGATCACCTACACCATTTGTTTGTCGTGTGGAGCGCTCACGCGCCCGATCTCGAGCGACTAACCCCAAGGATGATCGCCAGCGGCCTGCCGCCCTCCCTAACCCCTAGTCCCCAACCCCCAACCCCTCACGGGCAGCGACGGGCGAACTTTCCGTCCTCCAGCAGAGGTTTACGAGGCGTGCTACTGGTTTCGCGTTGACGGAATTCCGCGCGCTCGATTAGCGTACGCGCCGGTCCGTGGGCAACTGCCGGAACGCAAGCTTCACCCACAAGCACACAAGGTTAGCGAATACCGATGAGAAGGCTTCCGAGTGCTGATGCATGGTCCGTGGGTCTGGTGCTGGCTTTCGCCGCGCTGGGCTGCACGCCCGGTGGCGTCGGCGACCCCTGCACGCCTGAGGACGAATACCAGCAGACTTTCAGCGGTTTCCAGGTCACCGAGACGAACGCCGAGAGCCGGTCCTTTCAGTGTGAGACCCGCCTGTGCCTGGTGAACCACTTCCAGGGCCGCGTCAGCTGCCGCGTCGGCCAGACGTTTGCGCAGGCCAACCCCAAAGAACCGGCCGGTTACAACCCGGTTTGCGCCATCCCCGGCACCCAGGCCACCGAGGACGTCAACAGCCTCGACAACATCAACGCCGAAGTGCCCCCGCAACTGGTAAACCGTCAGGCCGAGCAGGCTGTGTATTGTTCCTGTCGTTGTGATGGCCCGGAAAAGGACGCCCGCTACTGCGAATGCCCCGAGGGGTTCCAGTGCGAGCCCCTGGTCGACAACCTCGGCATCCCCGGCAGTGAAAACACCCAGCTGGCCGGTTCGTACTGCATCCGCAACGGCTCCCAATACGATACCAGGAAGCATCACAAGGGTGATAGAAGCTGCGCCGTCGCGCCCAGCGAGTGCGGCTGCGACCCGAATCTCGAGGCCGACAAGTACCCGCCGGAGTGCGGGCGCAAGCTCTCCGCGATGTAGTGGTCGTGCGGCCGAGCAGGCCGTCGCGCGCTTTCTCGTCGAGCGCGGCTTTCATATCGTCGCACGTAACCTGAGGCTCCAGTACCTCGAGCTCGATATCGTCGCGCGCCGCGGCGAGCTCGTGGTGGTAGTCGAGGTGCGCGAGCGCAGCAGCGGGGCGTGGACCAGCGGCTTCGGCAGCCTGGACGGTCGCAAGCGCTATCGGATCAGACTGGCCGGTCAGCGTTTGTGGCAGCGGCGGTACCGCCACGATTTGTCCGTCAAGCGCTTACGTTTCGACGCCGCGAGCGTCCGTTTCGGACCCGAGGGCCCGGAGATCGAATACGTGGAGGCCGCGTTTTGATTTTTGTTCACCCTGCGGCGGCCCCAGACGCCCTGCGTCCCTCGCGAGCTTCACCACGGGTCTTGCGCCCGGCCTCGCCGGGGTCCCGACCCTCCCCTCTTTTCCGATCGTGATCTGATCGTGCCAAGGTCGGGTGAGCTGGTTCCAGCTCGCGCGCAAGCGCGCTCGCGACGGCATAGCGGCTCTATGCGGCAGGACGGCGCTAGGACGCTGAAACGGAGGCGCGCGGCTCGCCCTTGGCCCCTCTCGACCCCCTACGTATTCAGGGCGTCCGTCATCTCTTGGCGGAGCTGGTAGAGGGGATCCAGCTCACCCGGCTCGGCCTTGGGCTCCAGCGTCTTGATGGCTTGGTCGAGCTTGTCGATCTCGCCCTGCTGGCGCGAGCGAAGGTTGATGACCATGGTCTCGAAAGCCTCGAAGAAGTCGACCAGCTCGTCGCCCTTGCGCAGTTTGTTGGGGATGCGCAGGTGCCCCTCACCCACTTCCCGGATCTGCCGTTTCATCTTGAAAATGGGCCCGGCCACCCTATGCGTGACCATGATGCCCGCAAAGCCAATGAGCACGACCAGCAGGGTGAGCGCGGTCGTGAGCGTGATGAACATGCTGGTCTGCTGGCCTTGGATGGCGGCGGACTGCTCCTTCAGGGCTGCCGCCTGCTTCTCGAGCTCGGCCTGTTGACTCTTGAGGCGCTCGTCCTGCTTGTCAGCATCACCCTTGAAGGCTTCGAGGAGCCCTGGGTTGTCGCTGTAGATCGGGTCCTTCACGATGTTCATCTTCACGACTTCGCTGACCTTGCGGCTCTCTTCCACGACCTCCTGGCCGTGCTTGACCAGCTCACCGCCTTGTTCGACGGTTTTGTTGCTCTGGGCGATCACCGCCTGGCTGGTGCGCCAGAGCAAGGCGCCCAAGCAAATGCTGAACAGCAGGGCGATGCCCACCAAGTAGCCGCTGTATTTGAGCTGGAAATGCCGATCCAGCAGGTAGTTCTTCATGCGCCGCTGATGGCGGCCCGTGGGGGGCACCGATACCGTGGCCGCTCCGGACATATCGACCTTCTCCTACTGGCGCCCGAGCCGAAAACCCCAAGCGCCAAAACACAAGCTTAGAGTCCCCGGCCCCAGCCAAGCAAGATAACTCTGGCCCGTGACTCCAACGTCACTGGACGGAACCGCGCGATCGAATCAACGGGGAGGCGGGGAGACGGGGAGGTCAGAACGAGATTTTGGGTTCGAGCCGCGCGCTTCCATAAGACGCCTAACAGAGGCTGCACGTCTTCGAGCGGCGCGAACCCCAAAACTCCCCGTCTCCCTGCCTCCCTGTTTTCTCGTTCTTCGCCCGTACTTATTGATTCGCGGCAATACCTGCAAACTTGTCGATGGCGCGTTCGGCGGCCATGCGGAGCAGCTCGTTTTCGTTTTCGTTGCTGCCGGGAGAGACGCCCGGTTCGGTCAGGTTCACCGAATAGCTGCCGATCAGGTTTTTCTCCGGATACGACAGCATCGCGACCTCGATTTTGACCTTCAGGTTCCCACCCGCGTAATCGGGAGGCGCCACGCCCGGAGAGAGGAAGAAGCCCTTCACGCCGGCGTGGGCCGCCAGGCGGCGTTTGGCATCGGCGGGCGTTTCATTCTGAGGGGCCACCAGGAGGCCCGCGGTCTGACCCACCTTCGAGGTCATGGCCGAGCGCACGATGCCGTCGACCTCGGCGGTGCCCCGGCCGGTCTTATCGGTCGTCTTGCCGATCGCCACGTAGAACCTGGTGTCGCCAGCGAACACCGGTTCGGCACCGCCCCCGCTCCTGATGATGTCGAGGGCTTTTTGGATGGTGGCCTTGACGACGTCGCTGGTCTCGCTGCCGAGGCGACGTTCCAGGCATTCGAGAGCGCCGCCGCTAGCCAAGCGGCCCAGCGCCGCCGCCGAGGCCGCACGCACAGTCGTGTTGGAATCGCCGAGCGCGGCGCAGAGCGGCGCGGTCGCCCGCTCGCTCTTGGAAGCGCCGAGCGCCAGCGCTGCCTGCGTGCGCACCCGGAAGTCTTCGCTATTGGCGAGATTGTAGATGAGGCGATCGACGTCGCTGGCCTGCGCCGCCGCCGGCGCTGACCAAAGCAGAGACCCCAAAAGCACAATGAACGAAAGCGCCCGCATCACTCGGGAGGGCAACATCGTGCGACACGATAACATGAGCGGCAAGGTCGGCGTCTCGCCGTCGAGCTCCAAGGCGACCTCGAGCATTTGTTGGACGGCTGTGCGGCCTTCGCTGTTCAAAGTGGGCTATCGTTGAACCAATGTGGTGCGGTGAGTGTTCGGCACTCAGACCGGGCGTAGCCTGCGGCCTGGCGCTCGCGTTGAGCAGCGTCTCCGGCTGGGCGGCCGCTGCGGAGCCAGCCGCACCCAGCCTAAAGGTGTCGGGCGCCGCGCTACTGACGACCGAGACACAGGTGGCCGGCGAGGGCTACGAAGTGCGCACGGGGCTCGCCGACGAGGTCGGGCGACCCATCACGGGCGCAGAGCTGCGAGCCACGCTCAAAAGCGCCGACGGCGGCGGGTCGCTGTTTCGCTGCGGAGAGGCCCGAACCGAGGGCGCCGCCGATCTCGTGGTCTCGAGCGACGCAACCGGGCGTGCCTGCGTCGCTCTCAAAGGTGTGACAAGCGGCGCGGTGGAGCTGGTTTTCCAAGATCCGCGGGGTTACTTCGAACGCACTAGCCGCAGTGTGCGCGTCCCGGAGAGCGCCACGGAAGCGTTCGAAGTGGGCTTCGATCCGCCGCTCGGCGCGCTTTCACTCGACCAGCCCCTGCAGCAGATCGGCGTGGTGGCCCGAGCTGGGCCGGGCATGCCCGTGCCCGAAGCGTCCGAGCTCGTGCTGTCGCTACTCGCCGACGGCGCAGAGCGTGAGCTGAGCCGCGTCGCGCTCGATAGCCTCGGAGAAGTGCACCGTCTCTCGCTGGTCTCGGCGACGTTCGGCGCGCCAGGTCCGGCCCGACTCATCGCCCGGCTACGCGGGCGCGCTGGGGAGGAGCGCGCGAGCGCCAGTACTACCGTGCTGCGAACCGCCACCGTCGGGCTCGAGCTGTCGAGCCCGCAAGACGGCACGATCGATCCCGGTGGCACGCTACAGCTCGCCGCCGTTTCCGCGCTCGGTCCCGTGCCGGGCGGCGTGATTGAAGCGCGCACGCGCGATCGAAGCGTGGCCGCAGCGCGCGTGGACAAGGGCCAAGCCACCCTGATGCTGCCGGCGATCGCGCCCAAACTGCTGGGCACGAGCCTGACCCTCGAGTACATCGGCGATGGGCCCGGTTGGCTCGCGGGACCAGCGCTGGAGATCGCGGTGAGATCACCGGGCCGAAGCTACGGTCGCTATGCGCTCTGGTTCGTCGCAGCCGCCCTCGCGGCGCTTGCGGTCGTGCTCGGCTGGCGTCGGCCGCCCCGGGCGCGGCCGGGCTCCAGGACGTTGCCACCGCGCGGGCGCGCCAGCGTCGAGCTACTCGAGTCGTTCGGGCCGGGTGGCGGATACCGGGGCGTGGTGTGCGATGCGCATGACGGCTCGCCGATCTCGCCCGCCGCGCTGAGCTTCATCGGGCCAGGGCACGGAGCGCCGATCTTGCTTCAGGTCCGTACAGCTGCCGATGGGTCCTTCAACGTGGACGCTCCAACGTTTCCCAGTGGGACGCTCGTGGAAGTTACGGCAGCGTTTCACGCTACCCTGAGCGCGCCCTTACCGGGGCCGGGCGTCTTGCAGCTGTCGCTGGTCTCGCGTCGACGTGCGCTGCTCGACCGGCTCGTCCACTGGGCCGAGCGGCGGGGCAAACCCTGGATCCGGCCGAGCGGTGACCCGACACCCGGTCACGTCGCCGTAGTCGCAGACCAGGAAAGCGAGCTACAGGTCGGCCGCTGGGCGCGTGCCGTCGAGCGACTGGCATACGGGCCGAATCCCCCCGACGCGGCCACCGAGCAGGCCACGGGCGTGGTGGAAGATCCGAAGCTCGGTCGGGAGTGAGCCAAGCAGGGGTCCGGCTCCTGCGTTTGCCGAGACAGAGCGGTCCCCCCGGCTGTACAGCAGCATTGACTGAATGGAGCGCGGCTCCCTATAGTCGCGAGCCCTCGGTAGTACGCGCAGAATGGAATTCATCTACGTCCTTTTGGCACTGGCCCTCGCGGTCGGCGCGTACTTTCTCTTCTTCAAGAAGAAGGAGGAGGAGGAACCGTCGCTGCCCGCCAAGGGGGCTTCGGAATCCATCAGGCCGAAATCGGAGCGGGCGCCCGCCCCGACCACGCGCCCATCGGTCCGGCCCCCGGTCGGTGAGCCTGGCACCCAAGGGGACGCAACCGCCACACCGATCGAAGGCGAAGGGCGGCCGTCCGCCAAACCCGTCGCGCCCTCACGGCATGACGCGCTGTCGGCAGCCGAACGTCCCTCGGCTCCACCCAAGGCGCGAGACGTCGCCAATCTGCGCCGTGGTCTGTCCAAATCGCGCGACGCCGAAGGCTTCTTCGGTCGCCTGCGCGCGCTGTTCGCCGGCAAAAAAGAGCTCAGTCCGGATCTGGTCGCGCAGATCGAGGAGGTGCTGCTCACCTCCGACGTCGGCGTCGAGACCACGGCCCTCTTGATCGATCAGGTGAAGGCCACGCTCGCCAAGGGTGAGCTCTCGAACCCGGAAGCCGTCTGGGCTGAGCTGAGCACTGCCTGCCTGAAGATCCTGGAATCTTCGGCTACGGGCGCGATCGAGGTGGGTGCCAAGCCGACCGTGGTCTTGATGGTCGGAGTCAACGGCGCCGGGAAAACCACCACGATCGGCAAGCTGGCGACCAAGCTGAATGCCTCCGGCAAAAAGTGCGTGCTGGCCGCTGGCGATACTTTTCGCGCGGCGGCGGTGCAGCAGCTGGTGGTCTGGGGCGAGCGCGTCGGGTGCGAGGTGGTGCGTGGCAAGGACGGCGCCGACCCGGGCAGCGTGGTGTTCGATGCCGTCAAGAAGGCGCAAGAGCTTGGAGCGGATGTGGTGCTGGCCGACACAGCGGGCCGTTTGCACACCAAATCCAATCTGATGAGCGAGATGAAGAAGATCGCCAAAACGGCGGAGAAAGCTCTCCCGGGCGCTCCGCACGAGATCTTGCTGGTGGTCGACGCCACGAATGGTCAGAATGCCTTTGCGCAGGCAAAGGAGTTCAAAGAGGCGCTCCCGCTCACTGGTATCGTGCTGACAAAGCTCGACGGTACCGCTAAAGGGGGAGTGGTGTTGGGCGTTGCCAATGGCCTTCGCATTCCGGTCCGTTACGTCGGACTTGGTGAGCGCCCGGACGATCTCCACGAGTTCTCTCCCGAGGACTTCGTGGAAGCGCTGCTTGGTCGAGAGTCGGATGGGAGATCGGTCCCACCCGCGTCGTGACTTGTACGAATTGAGCGGCGGGGCCCTCGGCCCCGCCAACCCACGAGAGCAGACCCGCTACGGCACTGGAATTTTTTGCTTGTTGATCGTCTGAAATTTGGCGTGATATAGTCCTCCGGCGTTTCCGATTGGCGGAAATTATCAATAGTTCTCGGTATTTACGACTAACCGGACATCGCAGGGGAAGCGTAAGAGGCATCGATGAAGAAAAGTTGCATCGGGCTCCTCATAGCGGCCCTCGGCGTGATCCCAGAAGCGGGGTTCGCCCAAGTTAAGGTTGGCGCCAAGGCCGAAGCCGAGGCAACCATCGACGCCGATGCTGAAGGAGCAGACGCCAAGGCTGAAGGCGCAGCGGAGGGCGACGCGAAGCCCGAAGGTGGCGACCTAGCGGCTGAGGACGAAGGTGTCGGAGACATCTGCAAAATCGATCCCGCCGCGTGCCCCGTGCTCGACATGAAGAAGGAGGCGGCGCGACCCATCAAGGAGAGTATCTACGCAGTCCAGCAGCTGTACGTGATGCGCGCCCGGCGCTTCGAGTTCGTACCATGGTGGAACGCCGTCTCACTGAACGATCAGTTCGTGCAGCACAGCGGCCCCGGCGTCGCCATCAACTACTACATCACCAACGTTCTCGCGGTGGGCGTGAACTTTCGATATTACGACCCTTTCAACAAGGACAGCGCGTTCAACGGCCAGGTGCGCCGCGCCGCACGCGTCGCCGTGCCGCTGAACGAGTACCAATGGGGCGCGTCGCTCGACTTCTACTACGTGTTCGCCAACGGCAAGTTCGCCGGGTTCGGCGACTTCATCTTCGAGTACGACGCCTACCTGCTCGGCGGCGTGGGCGCCCTGAGCACCCGGCCCATCGCGGTGATCGACCCAGATTTCCGCAACTTCAAGTACAAGCCGAAGCTCGCCTTCGACTTCCCGGGCGGCGGCTTGAGGATCTTCTTCTCGCGCTGGTTCGCCGTCAACCTCGCGGTGAAGAACTACATCTACAACGAGGAGCTCGAGAACCTCAGCACGCGCAACACCAATCCAAGCGATGAATCTACCTGGTTGGATAAAAAATCCATCACCAACAACGTGGAGCTGCAGACGGGCATCTCGCTCTTCGTGCCGTTCTCGTTCGACTACAGGCTTCCGAAGTGATGGGGCGCATGAAGATGACCACCAATCCCCGAACCACGAAGCGCCTCCTCACCGCCCTTGCGGCGGGCATCGGCTTGCTCACCTTCACCGAGCAGTCCCAGGCTCAGGAGCTGTACCTGACGGGTCCGCTGGCTGGCGCACCAGCGGTGCGTAAGCTCCGCCTATATCGCCAAAGTCGTTTCGAGATCGCTCCAGCGATCAGCTTCACCCTGCTCGACGAGTACCAGCGCACCATCATTCTGGGTGGCCGCCTGCAGTTCAACTTCACCGACTGGCTGGCCGTCGGTGGCTGGGGTGGCGTGGGCAGCGTCATCCGGCTGCCGACCGCGCTCACCGAGCACATCCAGGAGGTCAACGAGACGCGTCGCGGCCAGGTTGCCGGTTGCGCCAATGCGCCGCCGAACGACCCGGTCTGCAATGGGCCGCGCCTCGCCCAGCGCCTAACCGAAGTCAACCTCGGACCAGACCTGAAAGATCAGCTCGGCGGTATCGACTGGGTTGTAGCACCGCAGCTCACGATCACGCCCTTCCGCGGCAAGCTGGCTCTGTTCCAGAGCATCTACCTGGACACGGACGTTTACCTCTCACTCGGTCCGGCGTTCGTCGGGCTGACCGAGCGCAAGGACTGCAACCCCTGCGCTGGCGAGTTCGAAACCACCTCGCGCATGGCCATCGCGCCCACCGCGGCGATTGGTCTGTCTTTCTACGTGAACAAGTGGAGCGCCATCGGTTGGGAGTACCGGCTCCTGCCCTTCGCCTGGAACATCAGCGGCTTCGACACCGCCGGCGGCGGTAAGGACGAGGAATTCCCCGACAACAAGATCACATCGGCCGACCAGCGCTTCCGCTGGAACCAAGCCATGACGATCTCCTACAATATTTATCTGCCGACTCAGTACAAGGTCTCGGAGTGACCTCGTGGGCCAAGACCCGGGTCTTGGTCTCCTCCGCACTCCGCATCGAGCGCCTCGCGCCAATCGCGACCCGAACCGCGGTAGGCGCTCGGCCTCGCCGAGTTTGTCCCGGGCCTTCCCTCAATTGCGATCGTGATCTGATCTCGCCAAGGTCGGTTGAGGGCGATCCAGCTCGCGCGCACGCGCGCTCGCGATCGGTTCGACTGCACCGTCGGCCAGCAGCACACCTTCGGCCGTACGGCTGTGATCAGCTGTACCGCTCTAGTCGGCTTTACGGCTCCGTGCAGCGCGACGCAATTGACGGTTCGCATTGGCGCCCCCCTTCCCGTCTTCCCGTCTTCCTGTTGCATCCCTCTCGAGCGGGTCAGCGGCGCTCGATGAGGTTGCCGGTGAGCTTGAAGTCTTCGGGGAGGGCTTGTTGGCAGGTGGTGAGCATGTCGGCCGGGACGGGCCATTTGCGGTCGACCAGGCCTTGGGCGATGCGGTTCTTGATGCGCAGGGCCTCTTCGGTCTCCAGGGCGGCCACGAGCGACGTCACGCTCTCGGACATGTTGAGCTCGAGCAGCGCCGTCGCTGCGGTGAAGCGCACCGGCTCGCTGGCGTCGTTCAAGAACGGCTCGACCGCGATCCGCACCTCCTCGGTCGGGTGCCGTGACAGCTCGTTGATGAGCTGAATCTTGGGCTCGGGATTCCGGATGTATTCGGTATCGAACTGGTCGAGCAATGCCAGTAGCTCCTCGGCAAGCCGGTCTGCTGGGACGATCTTGGCCAGGGCCTTGAGCGCCCAGGTCAGGCTGTCCGACTTGCGGCAGTAGGCCCGAATCGGCTCGATCGCCTCGTCGCCGGAGGCCACGATGCCGGCCAGCGCCGCCTCCTTCTCCTCCGAATCTAGGATCGTGGGATCCATCAGCCAGTCGAAGCGCTTGAGCAGCGCCGCGGCGCTGGCGCGCGTGCCCATCTTGGACAGTGCCTCGATGGCTTCCTGACGGTCGATGTTTTGCGAGAGCTTGTTACCGACGACGCGCTCGAACCGCATCACTTCGCGATCAGCGCCTCCGTCGCCCGCGCCCGGCTTCTTCTTGCCCAGAAAATCAAAGAGACCCATGTTTCGTAGAACGCCAAAGGGCGCGTCACCGTATACCGCGACGCGCCTCGAGTTCCAGCGCCTTCGCTGCCGAGAACGCATCCCGAAGGGATGGAGTTCTCTACTTTCCTTCGGGAGCGCAGCTCCCGCCGCAGGAAGGGGGCCCCACCCTCAGGTTTTTGGGGTCCCTCCCCCAAAACTTTCTCTAACCGGGGTCTTGAAAGCCCTGGGCGCTCGGCCCCTGGGAGGGTCGGCCCTGTTCGTCGGTCGTGTCCTCGGCCACGCCCATCATCGCGTTGAGCAAGGAATTGATGCGAAATACCAGGCCGCCGAGCTCTGGGTGCTCCAGCTGGAAGCGCAGATCATTCTGACCGTTGATGATGGCCAACAGCCCGTCCTCCAGCTCGGAGATGGGCGCCGAGATGTAGTTACCGAGCAGGACGCCACCGGCAATCACCAGCACCAGACCCAGGCCCGCGATGGCCAGGACGGGCATGAGCAGGCCGCTCACGCTACCAACCAGCGACGAGGGCACCGCAGCGATCAGCACGGCGTCGGTCTTGCCATAGCCGTCGATTGGTGTGGCACCGAAGAAGCGGTCGGCCAGCACCGTGTCCGCGCTGCCGATCGATCCAGAGCTGACGGCCTGACGCGCCGCTGCAGCAACGCTGGCGTCACCGATCGCGCCCAGCACCTCGGGACCAGCCTGACTGTCGGCAATGGCATCCACAGCCTTGTCGCTCACCAACGCCAGCAGCAGCGTCTGCCCGCTGGTCAGGTCGCTGGTGCGCTGCAAACGCTCGTCACTCAGCGGAGTTCCGATCACGACCGCGCCCAGCACCTCGCCCTTGTCGTTGCGCAGCGGAGCAAAGCTTGCCAATAGCTGCTCCTGGCGTTGCTTGTTGATCCAGACCGCGCTTCCGGTATGCCCGGACTTGAGCGCCTCGGACAACGAGGGATAGTCCTTGGCGACCTGCTCCCCGCGCATCAGCGCCGAGCCGTTGCGACCCACCGCGACGCCGGCGGCGTCGACGAATAGCACTAGCGAAGGCGCCATCTTGGCGAACATGGGCTCACTGACGGCGGCATCACGCAACCGGTTGGCTTCCGCAGTGGCAGCCTCGCTCCTTGCCTCCGAGGTGCCCGTCGCGAAGACATTGCGAGCAGACTCGGTGGTCGCCCCTCGCTCGAGCCAGCGCTCCAGTCGCAGCGCGTCGAGAGCCAGCTGAGCGCTGGCGGCCCGAA
Organism: Polyangiaceae bacterium; assembly: GCA_035281385.1. Lineage (GTDB taxonomy): Bacteria > Myxococcota_A > Polyangia > Polyangiales > Polyangiaceae > PMG-095. The sequence continues at coordinate 11,052 of DATEDZ010000133.1, read as the reverse complement.
GTGCCTGCGCCACCTCCTTCTTGCGTTCTCCGGGGTTTGCGACCACCTCTTTGATGGAGGTCTGCAGGAGAACGTAGGTCAGGACAGCGATGAGGATGACAATACCTGCGTTGACGGCGATGATCTTGGAACGCATTCTGGTAGCCCCTTGCGCGGGTAAGCCCTAAGGCGGGCCTTCGCTGCTCACCGGCAAAACGGCTTGCAGCGAGCGTGACCCAGGACGTTAACACCAATCAGCCAGCACCTTCCAGAAAAGCCCAATCGGCCTGTTCTCGTGTCGCAGGGGCACTGTCTCGTAGCGCGGGGGCCCCGCCCCGCTTAGATTGTGCGCGGCATGAACCGGGTTCTGCTCGTTGATGATGCTCTGTTTTTGGAACATGCGGCACCGCCCGAGCATCCGGAACGGGCGGAGCGCCTCTTGGCCGTGCGTCAGGGCCTCAGTCGGGCCGCTAGCTCGGGCTCGGTCTCGTGGGTCGGCGGGGCTGAATCCCTGACTCGCCCCGCCTCCAACGCCTCGGGCGAGGAGGCCTACATCCGGCTCCGAGCGAAAGACGCTACGGAAGAGCAATTGGGCCGGGTCCATGACCCCTCCTACCTCGGAATGCTCGGCCATTTGGCCGGCCGTTCTGGCTACCTGGACGCCGACACGTTTCTTTCACCGAGCTCGATCGCAGCGGCGCGCCGCGCGGCCGGAAGCGCGGTGAGCTTGGTCGATGCGCTGGCCGGCGGCAGCGCGCGCTTTGGGCTGGCGGTACCCAGGCCACCCGGGCACCACGCCTTGCCGGATCGAGCGATGGGCTTTTGCCTGCTCAACAACGTGGCCGTAGCGGCCGCGCATGCGCGCACGCTCGGGCACCAGCGGGTGCTGGTGCTCGACTGGGACGTGCACCACGGCAACGGCACCGAAGCCATGTTCTACGCCGATCCAGCGGTCCTGTTCGTATCGCTCCATCAGTTTCCGAACTATCCCGGAACTGGGGACATTGCGGACCACGGCCAGGCCGAAGGACGGGGCGCGACCGTCAATCTCCCGCTTCCGCGCGGCGGCACCGACAGCGTGTATGAAGCGGCGTTTCGCCGCATCGTCCTGCCCATCGTGGAGCAGTTCGCTCCGACGCTAGCGCTCGTAAGCTGTGGCTTCGACGCGCACGCCCGCGATCCGCTCGCGGACATGCAGCTGAGCGCGCAAGGCTACGCCGCCATGACACGTAGCTTGATCGATACCCTGGACGAGCGCTGCCCACTGGGCATCGTGCTGGAAGGCGGCTACGACCTCGAAGCCCTCCGCGAGTCCAGCCAGGCGGTGGCGACGGTGCTCTTCGGAGGGGACGTGGTCAAGCCCGCGGAAGCGCAGCTCGCGCCCGAGCAACAGGCGACGCTCGAGCGCATCGCGCGCGCTCAGAGCTCGTACTGGAAGCTCGATTGAGCTTATCCTCAGATACATCCCCTCATACAAATTGGCAATCTCCCCCCCTAAGGGCCAGCCGTGTTCACTGGTACTGGAATGGCAGCAGCCGTCTCGCCTGCGCTGGCCGGCCCCTTGCCTTCTTTGCTCTTGGGCGGCCGGATTCCCTGTGCTACTAGCCGCGGCTCCGCCCGCTGCACTAGGCGTGCGGTTTTCGAACATTCCTGCAGAACTTTAGGGTCATCGCCACGGGCCCACGAAAGCAAGCAAGATAAGCGCACGATTCGACTACGAAGCCCGAGGATTCCATCATGGTGGGTGTAGCTCAGTGGTAGAGCACTGGATTGTGGCTCCGGTTGTCGCGGGTTCGATCCCCGTCACTCACCCCAATTACCCCTCGCGTGGAGCCAGGGGCTTAGAGGAGAGACTCCATGAATGTGTCGTCGCGATGGTGTGTCACGGCCGTGTTCGCCCTTGCCACGTTCGGGTGCAGCGATCCGGTCCCACCTCCAGCCAAAGGCGCGTTCATTGCTAGCGTGAAGCCGGCGACCTCGCCACCGGTTGGCAAGGCGTGCCCGACGTCGGCTTTCACCTACGACGTGCCTATCGTGCTCGAGAAGATGGCGAATCCTCCTGAGTTCCTGACCGAGAACCGCTACAAACGTAAGATTGTCGACGGCGAGAGCGGCGCCAGCGTCTCCTGCGCTGTGAAGGGCCGCTCGACTTTCACTTTCTCGGGCGAGATCCAGCTCGGCGACCGCGGCTTGAGCTTCTCGAACGGTACCATCGGCGCCGACAAGAAGGGCACGGCCCAAGTCACGGTGATCAAGACCGGCAGCCCGGGGTTTCCGACCATGATGTCCCCGACGGCTAACTGCACGATCGATGCGGCCAAAGCCGACGGCAACAACTACCAAATCGAGGCCGGTCACATTTGGGCCAGGTTCGTTTGCCCTTCAGTAGAGAACGTACCCACCGACTTCTGCGCCGCGGACGGCTTTTTGGTCTTCGAGAACTGCGATCAGTGATTGGCGCGTAGCGCCAATCACTGGGTCTTGGTCTCCTCCGCGCTCCCTCAAACATTCGCCTTAGCCTTACCCCCCGCGTTAACTTTACCTTAATCCGTCCTCGACCCCGCCCTCTCACTCCTTCGGTTTTTGATCGGGCGCGGGCGGCGTATCCGCATTGCCGTCGGCAGCCGGCGCCGCGGCGGGGAGTGGCTCGCTGGCGGGCGGCGCGGTAGCCGGCGCGGCTTCGCTTGTCGCGGACTGACGCAGCTTCGCGGTCAGCGGCGTGGGCAGCGTGTCGGACAGGCTGACTTTCTCCCCACCCGGCTCCTCGACGATCCTCACCAGCACGGCGGTGATGTTGTCCTCACCCCCATGCTCGTTGGCCAGCGCGATCAGCCGACGGCAAGCCTCGTCGATGTTGCCCGAGCGCGACACGACGTCCAGGATTTCGGCATCCTCGATCATCCCGCTCAGCCCATCGGAGCACAGCACGTAGCAATCGCCGACGGAGACGTCGTCACCCTGCAGATCCACGCTGACGTGCTCCTGCATACCGAGCGCGCGCGTGATCACGTTCTTGGGTAGCTCGCTCTTCTGCTCGTCGGTGAGCTCCGGCATGGCGAGCAAGTAGTCGTTGACCAGCGAATGGTCGCGGGTCATCTGGCGGATCTCCCCGGCGCGTACGCGGTAGGCGCGGCTGTCACCGACGTGGCCGATGTACATCTTGCCCTTCTTGCCGCTGAACAGCGCCCCTACCACCGTCGTGCCCATACCGTGGCATTCCCGTGACCTCGAGCTGCGCTCGACGATCTGACGGTTCGCGATCTTGATCCCAGTCAGCAGCCTGTTTTCCTCCTCCGACATGCGCGAGTCGAAGTGGAAGGGCCAGGTGAAATCTTCGGCAGCGGTCGCGCGAAAAAAATCGACGATCGCCTCCGTAGCGAGCTTGCTGGCGACGTCGCCCGCGCGGTGACCGCCCATGCCATCGGCAACGATGTAGAGCTCGTGATCCTGGAGGATCGCAAAGCTGTCTTCGTTGTGATCCCTCTGGAGTCCGACGTCAGTGAGTCCGACCGCGACCGCGCGCATTTGCCCTCGAAAACAGCCTAGTGCATCACGCTTCCACGGGCCAACCGGCCTGTCAAGCGGTGGCTTTTGTGCTTCCGTCCGGCCGCTTTGTCGACGTTGATGCTCTAGGATCGAGCTTCGTGGTCTTGGAAGGAAAGATCACGATCGTCAGGGAAGCCGCGAGCCACGAGAAAAACCGGCGGGACCGGCGCCTGCTGCGCTCGGGCATGCATGAGCCGCCGGACATTTCGAGTGGTCTGCTCGTTCACGCGACCACCTAGATGCCCGCAAGAGCCCTACTATTCCCGAGGCGAAATCGCCCAAGTCGAGTCTAGGAGGCTGTTTTTCAAACCCAGCCTCCTAGGTCCTTTCCTCCCCTCAAGAAGCAAAGCTTCTTGAGCCTCCCCTCCACGCGGCGGCTCCGCCGATTGGGACAGCTGGTGTTTTTCAAACCCAGCCTCCTGGAGTGCAATTCGGCCGCGCGGTCTGGGTTCAGATGGCGAGGATTTCTTTTTCCTTGGCGGCGATGACCTGGTCGATGCTCTGACCGGCTTCGGAGACCAGCTCCTCCGCCTTCTTCTTGGCGCGGTCGACCTCGTCCTCGCTCGCGTCACCGCCGTCTTTGAGCTCGCTCAGCATGTCGAGCGCCTCGTGTCGGGCCTTGCGTACGGCGACCTTGCATTCCTCGCCACTCTTCTTGGCGACCTTCACCAGATCCTTACGGCGCTCCTCACTGAGCGCGGGCACGGGAATGCGGATCAAGTCGCCGTCCACCTGGGGATTTAGGCCCAGATCACTTTCACGAATGGCCTTTTCCACGGCTTGTACGGCCGACTTGTCCCAAGGCTTGACCGTGAGCAGACGCGGTTCCGGCACCCCCACGCTGGCCATCTGAGAGATGGGCGTGGCCTGTCCGTAGTAGTCGACGCGCAGCATGTCGAGCATGGCAGGGTGTGCTCGACCGGTTCGCAGCTTGGATAGTTCGCGCTTCAACGCTTCTTTGGCCTTTTCGCTCGAGGCCTTCAGCTCGCTCAGTATGTCCTCAATCATCTGAACCTCGACTTGCGGCCAGTCGTATAACACCGCTCGCGGCCGGTATCACGAGACTACCGGCCAGACGTGGCCGGGGTGGGCTTCGGCTTGGGTCTGCGGGGCACTCGCGGAGCGACAGGCGCGTTGGCCGACGCGCTGGCCGACGCCGCCGCCGCCCGCTGGGCAGCCAAGAACGCCTCAGCCTCCTTGAGCTTGCGCGCGTTTTCGGCCTCGACCGACGCCGCCGCATTGGCATTGGCGATGCTCTGGCGCACCAGCTCGTCGGCCTCACGCGTGCGCTTCATCACGTAGAGTCCCAGCACGCCCAGCATCAGCGAGGCGCCCACCAGGATGCCGGCCAGCATGCGGCCACGGCTGGGGGGACTTAGCTCCTGCTCCAGGTCCAGGTCCATGAGCGCGATGCTGGGCTGCAGTGGACGAAACTCGTAGATCACGTGCTCGCGCTCCGCGCGGCTCCATTCCTCCAGTCGAATCAGCGCGTCGGCCGCCTCTGCCGCGCTGCGAAAGCGCTCGGATACCCGGCGCGAACAGCACTTGGCAAACCAGTCGTCGAAAGCCTTCGGCAGGGTGGGCTCCACCTTCGAGGGCACCGGTAGCGGCGATGCGCACACCTTGAGGACCACGTCGCCGATGGCGTCCCCCTCGAAGGGCACTCGCCCGCAAGCCGCAGCAAAGGCGCAGGCACCCAGCGACCAGATGTCCGAGGCCGCGCTGACCGGCGCGGTCGCGGTCAGGGCCTCCGGGCACATGTAGTGCGGGGTGCCGAGCACCATGCCGGCCTGCGTGGCGGAGGCGCCCGTCTCAGCCTCGTCCTGCACCACCTTGGCGATCCCGAAATCCACCAGCTTGACGCTGTAGCCAAGCCTAGTGGCCTCGCTGTCTTTGGCCAAGAAGATATTGTCCGGTTTCAGATCGCGGTGCACGATCTGCGCCTCATGGGCGGCCGATAGCGCCCGGGCGCTCTGCGCCACGATCTGCACGACCTCCGCGAACGGCAGCTTGCCGCGGCGCCGGATGGCCCGCTCGAGCGCCTCCCCCTCCAGGTACTCCATCACGATGTAGGGCTGGCCGGCTTCGGTCACCCCATGGTCGTAGACCGCGACCGCGTGGCGGCTCTTGATCCTGGCGGCCGCCTTGGCCTCGTTGTCGAAGCGACGCCGCGCCTCGGCGCTGCCCACCAGCTTCGGATGGACGAACTTGATGGCGACGAGCTGGCCGAGAGTGACGTGACGCCCCGCCCAGACCGACCCCATGCCACCTTTTCCCAGCAAGCGCTCGACTCGATACTTGCCGGCCACCACGGTGCCGGACAGGTCGGGGAGCGGGGACTCGGTCATCTTCTGAGCTAGCAAGCATAGCCCAGCTCCGGCGGGAGCGTGTAACGTTGGGGCATCCGCCCCGCCGGAGTCAGCACCAACCTTGTGGGTGGATCGGATATGCCAGGACATGGGAGCACGTGGATAGAATGCGCCTGCGCGTCGTGACCTGGAACATTCACAAGGGCATCGGCGGAGTGGATCGTCGCTATCGGCTCGACCGCACCAGCGAGGTCTTGCAGGCTCTCAGCGCCGACATCGTGCTACTTCAAGAAGTGGCCGATGGCATGCCCGGCTGCGGCATGGACAATCAGCTAGAGGAGCTGTCGGAGTCGCTCGAGCTGCGCCACGTCGCTTACGGAGCCGAGCATCGCTTTCGCGTCGGTGGTTACGGTAACGCGATCTTGAGCCGTTTCCCGGTCACGGATTCGGCGCGCATCGATCTCACGATCGGCCGCCGCAAGCGCCGTGGCCTGGTCCAGACGCGCGTCCACGCTAGGCTCGAAGATGGTGCGCACACGCGCAGCGTGGTCGTCTTCAACTTGCACCTGGGGCTGTCGGGAGCCGAGCGTGCCACGCAGCTCGAGCGCTTTCTGGCCTGTCACCCCTTCGCGCATCTGCATCACGACACACCGCTGGTGGTGGGCGGCGATTTCAACGACGTCTGGGCCTCGCTGGGCCCACGTTTTCTGGAGCCGGCGGGCCTTTCGCGCGCTGGCAAGCTCCAACCCACCTTCCCGGCCGCGCTGCCGCTGCGTCCCCTCGATGGCCTGTGGATCCGCGGCAGCGTCTCGGTGCTCAACGCGCACCCCGTGAGAAATGCGCTTTCCAGGGCTGCGTCCGACCACCTGCCGATCGTTGCCGACCTCGAGCTATTGCCCGTGCCCCACGACTCCCGGTAGTGCTGTGTCCCAGAAGTCGCAATCGAAGCGATTGCGCCTCCTGGGGCTTGGCTTCGCCGCGCCAGCACTAGCACTTCATCGGGGGCGTCCCGCCCCCGGAAACTGGCTGCGCCAGTTTCTCCCCCTCATCCGCTTCGCGGATGGCTAGTGCTCTCAGTCCCCACGGGAGAAAGTCCTACCTCACCAGTATGCGCAGCGATCGTGAGTTGGGACACCGCACTAGCCTCGTAGTAAGGAGCGGCCATGGCCTCTCCTTCCCTCACTTCCCGCCCCGAATGGCAGGCGCTCGTTGCCCACTTCGAGCAGGTGAAATCGGCACAGCTGCGTGACTTGTTCGCCCGCGACTCGGCGCGCGCCGAAAGCTTCAGCCTGGAAGCGGCGGGCCTGCTGCTCGACTACTCCAAGCATCGCATCACCGCACAGACGCTGGAGCTGCTTTTCGGCTTGGCCCACGCGGTCGGGCTGCGCGAACGCATCGAAGCCATGTTTTCCGGCCAAAAGATCAACAGCACCGAAGGCCGCGCGGTGCTGCACGTGGCGTTGCGCGCGCCGGCCAGCGCCAAGATTCTGGTCGATGGTGAGGACGTCGTGCCAGCCGTGCACGCGGTGCTGGGCAAGATGGCCGAGTTTGCTGGCCAGGTGCGCAGCGGGGCGTGGCTCGGTCACACCGGCAAGCGTATCCGTAACGTCGTGAACGTCGGCATCGGCGGCTCGGATCTGGGACCGGCCATGGCCTACGACGCGCTACGCGCCTACTCCGATCGCAACCTGACGCTGCGCTTCGTCTCTAACGTCGATGCCAGCGATTTTGTGGAGGCCGTGCAGGGGCTCGAGGCGGCCGAGACGCTGTTCATCGTCTGCTCCAAGACCTTCACCACGATCGAGACGCTGATGAACGCCAGAACCGCGCGGGACTGGCTGATCGAAAAGCTGGGCGACCCGGCCGCGGTGGCCAAGCATTTCGTGGCCGTGTCCACCAACGCGACCGAGGTCGCGAAATTCGGCATCGACACGGCCAACATGTTCGAGTTCTGGGACTGGGTCGGCGGTCGCTACAGCTACACGTCCGCCATCGGTCTGTCGCTGATGGTGGCGATCGGACCCGAACACTACCGCGACATGCTGGCCGGCTTTCACGAGCTGGACGAGCATTTCAGGACGGCGCCGTTCGAGCAGAATCTACCGGTGCTGCTGGCCCTGCTCGGCATTTGGTACGACGACTTCTTCGGCGCCGACTCGCATGCGGTGCTGCCCTACGACCAGTACCTGGCGCGCTTTCCGGCCTACTTGCAACAGCTCGACATGGAGAGCAACGGCAAGAGCGTCACGCTCAGCGGCGAGCGCGTCACTTACCAAACGGGGCCGATCATTTGGGGCCAACCCGGCACGAACGGCCAGCACGCGTTCTACCAGCTGATCCACCAGGGGACCAAAATCATCCCCTGCGACTTCATCGGTTTCGTCCAGAGCTCGAACCCACTCGGTGAGCACCACGACCAGCTGATGGCGAACTTGTTCGCACAGACCGAAGCCCTCGCTTTCGGCAAGACGCTGGCCGAGGTCAGAGCAGAGGGCGTGCCAGATCAGCTCGCGCCCCACAAGTCGTTCGAGGGTAATCGCCCGACCAGCACCATCCTGGTGGATAGACTCACTCCCAGGGCACTCGGCAAGCTGGTCGCGCTCTACGAGCACAAGGTGTTCGTGCAGGGCGTGATTTGGGGCCTGAACTCGTTCGACCAGTGGGGCGTCGAGCTCGGCAAGGTTCTGGCGAAGCGCATCTCCAGCGAGCTCGCGGCACGAACCGAGCCGGCGCTCACTCACGACAGCTCGACCAACGCGTTGATCCGTCGCTATCGCGCCCGACGTAATAGCAGTAGCTGAGCGCCTCAGCGGTCTCATCCAGATCCTGCCGCGAGCAGTTGCTGGACCTTGGCGATCAGCTGCTTGGCCGCGTCGGCATCGAGCTTGCCGGCAGGCCAACCCACGCCCAGGCCTTGGCCTTCGTTCGGCTTCGGAATGACATGGAAGTGAACGTGGTCTACCGCCTGGTGCGCGAGCCGCCCGTTGTTCTGCAGGACGTTGTACTGCCGAGTGCCGGTCGCGGCCTGCAGGGCTCGACAGATCCGCGGCAGCACACGACCGAGCGCAGCCGCGGACTCGTCCGACAACCGATCGAGCGTCTCGGCTGGCTCTTTGGGAATGACCAGAGCATGGCCAGGCGCAATGGGAGCGATGTCGAGGAATGCGAAAACCCGGTCGTCCTCGTAGAGCTTGTGACACGGCACCTCGCCGCGCAGGATCTTGCTGAAGATAGTGTCGGCCATGGGCGCCGAGCCTAGCGCGGCTGGTCCCGAACCGGATGGGGCCATAGCCCCGATTCGAGAAACCGCAACGGGTCGCTGGACCCTCGCTTCAGACTCCACGCTGCGGGCTCAGCATTCATCAGATCGCGCTAGAGAGCAGTTGCAGCGGTCGCTCTCTACGCGCCGAATATTGGTCAATACTGGTCAATATTCCCGCTCCGCGCGGGCGAAAGCTCGTGTTTGCAAGATAGCGAGGCCAAAAAAGTCGGCGATCAGATCACGCCTCTTGGTACTCCCGAAGCGGCCCGAAACGTGGGCCTGCGCGGCCAAATATGGGTCAATATTGGTCAATATTCCGTGCTCGATAACGGTGCCCGAAACCAGGCTGCGAGCTCCAGCTCCCGAGCAAAGCTCTTTTATACTTCACCGGCTGTGATGCCACGAAATAGTGCGCTCGCTCACGACAGCGCAAATTTCAAGCCTCGGTCGAGCGTGCAGCAAGGCAACACCAGAACCGAACGGTCTCGCTGGCCCACAGGCACTAACTGTCTCGTGCAGATTTCAGCCACCGGCCCCCATTCCAACGTGTCAGGCTTGGCCAGTGCCGGAGTACCGGCAAGGAGTATCGCCATGCGGGTTTCCGTCCTTTTTAGCTTGTCTTGCCTCTCGATGCTAACGCTGGCCAACACGGTCTCCGCGCATGTGGATCTGACGTATCCACCGCCGCGCTTGCTGGGCAGTGCCAACGGTAACCAGTTGAAAATCGCACCGTGCGGCCAGGGCACCAATATGCGCACCGCGACCGTGACCACGTTCACGCCCGGTCAAATGGTCGACATCAAGATCGAGGAGTACGTCGATCATACCGGCTACTACGCGGTGTCGTTCGACAACGACGGTGACAACGACTTTCCCTACCCGCGCGCCGGCTCGGACGCCGTGAATCCCGACACCGACGACCCGATGACCATGATGCCGATCGGCGACAAAGTGCTCGGCTATCACTTCGACGAGGCCATGAACTGCGCCGACCAGCCCAACGGCGAGTGCGTCATCAAGGTCAAAGTACCAAACGTCAATTGCCAGAACTGCACGCTGCAGCTCGTTCAGTTCATGTACGACAAGACGGGCGACAACCAGCCCAACGAGCAGTACTACCAGTGCGCCGACATCAAGATCGAAGGCGCCCTGATGCCGGGCGGCGGCTCCGGCGGCACGGGCGGTGCAGGCGGCTCCGGTGGTTCCGGTGGCGCTGCAGGTAGCGCAGGCAGCTCCCCCTCGGGCGGTACGCCCACCGGCGGAATGCCTGGCGCCGGCACCAGCGGTAGCTTGCCGGTCGGCGGTAGCCCCACTGGTGGCAGCGGAACGGCCGGTACCACCACGACCACGACCAACCCCCCCGCCGACAATAGCTGCACCATCGCCAGTCTGGCGCCGATGCAGCGCTCCTCGCTGACGGCAGTAGCTGGCGGGCTACTTTTGGGGCTCGGTCTGCTCGCACGGCGTCGAAAGCGGGCCGGCAGAGGCTCGTGAGGCGAGCAGCCGCTCGCTAGCTTTCACCACGAAGTCGCTGAACCGAAGCAGCTCGGGGCTGGGCGCCTCGGCGCCGAAGAGCGCGCGCTCCTCCATCAGCGCCAGCCCCAACGCGTAGACGGACGTGCGCACGAGTAGCCGCAAGTCTTCGCGTTCCTCACGGCTCTTGCCGAACGCATCCGCTAGAAAGCCGAAGCCCGGATAGAGCCGCTCCTCGAACACGCGCTGAATGCTGCGGCGGTGCTCGGGGCTTTCGATCGCGACGACGAACAGAAAGCGTACGAAGCGCGGATGCTGGTCGGTGGCCCACAGCGCGAGCGTGGCGTCGCATGCGAAGCGCGGTACGTCTTCGATGGTGCGCGGAAACTCTACCGTGGTGGCCGCGGCCAGCATTTGGCCCGCGCAGTGCTCGATGATCTGCTGCACCAGCGCATCCTTGCTGTCGAAGTAATGGTAGAGGCT
>DATEDZ010000132.1:0-9506 GCA_035281385.1 Polyangiaceae bacterium | reverse complement strand
GAAGACGCAGCATCATCCGTGGTTCTCGCATTTCGACGCCGTCGTCTGCGGTGACGAGCCGCTGGTGAAAAATCCCAAGCCTGCGCCCGACATCTTCCTGGCGGCGGCCGAACGGCTGGGAGTTACCGCAGACAAGTGCGTTATTTTCGAAGACTCGCCGGCCGGCGTCGAGGCCGCGCTGGCCAGTGGCGCTCGGGTCATTGCCCTGGTCGACCCGCAAATGGAGCGCACCGCCTACCAGGGCGCGCATCTCGTCATCGAGAAGTACGCGGAGCTGGACTGATCGCGTTTTTGACTCGGCTGCGCAACAATCGCCGGGGCCGCGGGCTTCGTGGTGTAGAGTCGCCGGCCTGATGCGGGTGTTTTCGAGGATGCTGGCGGCGGCGCTCGCGTTCGCGGCCTGCGTGGTCGTGGCCACGGCCGGTCACGCCCAGGACGGAGCACGGCTCACGCTGATCTGGGCCGCACCCGAACCGTGCCCTCAGGAAGCCGAGTTCCGCGAGCAAATTGAACGATTCTTGCGGCAATCTCTGAGCGAGCGACGCGAGCAGGGCATCGCGATTGCGGGCACCGTTCGCGAGCTGGCGACGGGCGACTTTCAGCTGCTGCTGCAGGTGGGGACGGCTCGCGGCAATCAGCGCCGCGACCTCTCACACCGGGATTGTCGCGAGCTGGCCGAGGCGGGCGCGTTGGTATCGGCGTTGGCCATCGATCCGAGCCTCGTGGTCGAGTCAGCTCCAGACGCGCTCACCAAGCCAGAGCCCACGCCCGCACCGGCGTCAAGCGAACCCGCTACCCCGCCAAGCCCCCCAACCCCAGCCGCGCCGCCCTCGGGTCTCGAGCCTCGCTGCCGACACCGGGGTCAAGGAGCTGCCGGACGATGCCACGATCGAGCTTTTCTACCGTGAGCATCAAGACTTCGTGTGGCGCAACGCCCGTCGCCTGGGCTGTGCTGACGAGTGGGTCGATGACGCGGTGCAGGAAGTATTCTTGGTTGCGGCCCGGCGCCTATCCGAGCTCCGGCCCGACGCCAACGTGCGCGGCTGGCTCTTCGCGATCGTGGTACGAGTGGGGCAGCGCATGCAACGCGACCGCGGCCGCTATCGCGCGCGCCTACAACGTTACTCGCAGACGCGCCTCGGTGAGCACAGCGCGAGCCCCGAGGCTAGCAGCGGCGCGGCGCACACGCTTCGTCAGCTGCTCGGACGGCTCGACGAAGCCAGGCGCGCGATCGTGATTCTGATCGAGCTCGAGGGTATGACCTCGGCCGAGGTGGCGCGGGCATTGGGAATTCCGCAAGGTACCGTGGATTCGCGCCTGCGCGCGGCGCGGCACCAGTTGGCAGCGTGGATCGACGAGCTGCGCGTGGCCGAAGCAATAGAAGGGACGCAGCCGTGAAGGGTGTCAGCGAGCTCGAGCAAATGCTGGCGGCCGAGCGGGCCGAGGCGCGCTTGCCCGAGGCCGCCCAGCGAGGCCTTGCGGGGCTGCGCGACGCGCTTGCCACCGGAGTGCCGGCGCTCGGTGTCGCGCACGGCCCGCTCACGCTCGGTGGCTCCGCGCTCGCGAAGTGGCTGGCCAGCGTGGGCCTCATCGCCATCGGGGTTGCTAGCTCGGGCTTGCTGTTATTTCCGGCCCCCGCTGCTCGTCCCGCGCAAGTTGCGGCTGCACCCGCTGGTCAGCCGGTGGCACCGGCGGCCTCTCCAGAACTGGGCGTTGCTTCGCCTGCGCAGGCAGCAGTCCCCACGTTCGACGCCCGACAAGGCGAGTCGGCCTCGCGAGGTGACGCGCGCGGGTGACGCGCCAGCGCTGGAGATGGCCGAGCCCGCGCCTTCGAGCGCGATATCTACCTTCGCCGAAGAGTTTCGCCTGATGAAAGCGGCCAAACAGGCGCTAGATGCCGGCAAGCTGCACCTGGTGCAGGTATGGCTCGACGAGCACGCCCGGCTCTACCCGCAGGGCGTTTTCCAGGGCGAACGGCAGGCGCTAGAGGTGTTGCTGGGTTGCCGGCGAGCGCCTCGAAGCGGCATGGCGGCGGCACGCCGCTACGTGAACCAGCACCCGAGCTCGCCTTTCATCGACCGCATCTCGCGCGCCTGCCAGCTCGAAGGTGCTCCAGCGCTCGCGCCACCGGCCGCAAACTTTCCCGACGGAGGCAAATGAAAAAGCCTGCCCAGCGGGAACGTGAGTCAGGAGAGACGATCATGAAGGTCATGGGTTGGGTGCTTCTAGGGGGCGTGGGACTTCTTGCTGCCGCTTGTGGCGGTAAGGAGTTGAGGAACGTGGGCGAGCTGAATAGCGCAGCGGGCTCCGGCGGCAGCGCGGACTCCAACATCGGCGGAGCCACCGCAGGCAGCGCGTCCCCACCCCAAACTGGTACGGTCTTCCAGGAAGGACTCGCTGACGTCAAAAGCCTCGCCACCGACACCACGACCCTGTACTGGGTCGAGTACGGCAGCGAAGATTCGCTGGGCAATTTTCAGAACGACGGCCGCCTGCTGGCCCGCGACTTCGATTCCGAAGACGTGCGGGTACTCGCCGAAGACTTACCCGGCGCCGTCGACGTCGTGGTCACCGGCAGGCACGCATACATCTACGTCGATCAATACATCGAGGGTGGGGGCCCGCGACCCGCGCTCTTCCGCATGACGCTGGCCGGCGCCGACTACGCGCTGGTACGCGTGCTCCGCGTAGTCCTCAACGAAACTGGAAACGTTTGCCTCGGATGCGTGGTGAGCGTCGATGGCGCTGCGTACTTCGTCGATGACTCGATCTTCCGCATGTCGGACGAAGACCCCACACCCATCCGAGTCCTCGAGCAAGAGGGCTCGCTGCAAGTGGGCTCGCTGGCGGTGGACGAAACCACGCTCTATTGGACGCAGATTGGTGAGACAGGCACTTGGCAAGCTCCATTGACCACCGGTGTCGCCACCAGGGTCTCGACGCAAAGTCGCCGCCACCTTCAGGCCTCTGGCGCTCACCTTTATGGGATCGATGAGGAAGATGACTCAAGTGTGTTCCTGGCTCGCATGCCGAAGGATGGTGGCAGCTGGGAGCGGCTCGCACCGAGGCACGACGGCGATTTCAGCTATAGCCTCCAGATTGTCGACGACCTCTTCTTCCACGATTTGCACCACGATTTGCAACTGCCCGAGGGGCGCCCGGGTTGCAGGTGGTCGCCAAACTGCTGGAAAATCGCGCAAGGTAAACTCAACGACACCGCAGCTGCGCAAATCGTCCTCGAGCTACCCGACGCTGTGGCCCCCTGGGCCTGGGTAGGTACCACTGCGGGGGTCTTCTGGGCTGACGGGGCGCGAATCCGTCACGTGCCGCTGGCTGTGGAGTAGGAATTCCTCAGGAAGCGTCCTCTTACCTCGTGCACGCAATTGAGGTGGTCGCGATGTCGAGGTGTGCTCGCGGACGATGGAATCTGGCCTCAACGAGAGCCGCTCCGAGGGCTGGCGGCGCCCGGTGCATCGACGTCCACGCACGCCCGCCCGGCGTATGTGCTTCTGGTACCAGGCGCTCGATGTCGCGAAAGCCACCGCGTCCTGCCGCTATCGCATCGGCAACCTTTACGCCGAGCTCGATTGGGCAGGCGCCGAGCCCTCAGGCGGTATTGTAGGCACTTGTGCCGACCTCGACGGTGGGGACCGCTCGCTAGGCGGCTGGCTACTTCGGTTGCTTGCCGAGGATCTGATCGAGGCGCTCGCTGTAGAGCGAGTTGGGGTTCTGGCGCTCGAGGCTGGCGGCGCGTGCCTTGGCTTCGGGGCGACGGCCGAGGCGCACGAGTGCGTCGACAAGCAGCAACTCGCGCTCGATGCGGAGGTGACCGCTTGGGAAGCGCTGCTCGTGGTCGAGGAGCGCGCGGCGCGCGGCGCCCGGCGACGAGGCAAGGACGCGACGCGCCTGCTCGAGTAACCGGATTTCTTGCTGAAGCGCGTCGGCCGAGTCTGACTCAGGAACGGGTGGCGCCGCGAGCATTGACCCCACCGGCGCTGTCGGGGCTGGCTTGGGTGCTGCGTGTTCGGGCAGCGACGCCGCCTCGCTCGGCTGCTGCTCCAAGCTTGGAGCTTCGACGAGCGGCGCAGTGGCACTGTGGCTGCTCGGGGCGTGGCGCGCGCTACTTGTCGCGCTCGGCGGCGGGTCCGATGCCACGAGCCGCGTCACGGCGACGGAGCCGCCCGCGCCGAGCACCACTCCGAGCGCCAGCGCGGGCCACCAGCCGAAGGCGGCTGCGACCGGCGGGACGCCGAACGCCGCCACGCGCTGACTCGAGCGACGTCGCGCCGCCGCGCTGAGCGGCACAGGGGGACGGGCAGCGCGCAGCAGAGCCAGCGTGTCTTCACCAGCATCGCCGCTCTCCAGCCAGCGCTTGGGCTCGGTCATCCGGTACGGCTCCGTTCGTCCTGCCGGCGTAGCTTTAGCGCGGCCTTCGCGAAGTCGGTACGCGCAGCGCTCAGGCGCGAATAGACGGTCCCGAGCGGCAAGCCAAGCTGCTCGGCGATCTCGGCGCAGCCGATGCTCTCGATCTCGAACATCACGAACACGACGCGTCGCCCCGGCTCGAGCGCATCCAGAACCTGCTCGAGGCGCTGCTCGGCTTCGCGCGCGAGCAGCGCCGTATCGGGGGCCTCATTCTCGCCTTCGCCCGCCATGCCCTCCAGATCGAGGCCGCTGCGCTCGCGACGACGATGCGCTTTGCGCCGGTACTGCGAAGCCACCCGCAGGCAGATGCCGAAAAGCCAGGTCGAGAGGCGGCTCGACCCGTCGAACGTCCCCAGACGCCGGTGGACGACTACGAACACTTCCTGCATGGTGTCCTCGAGGTCCGCGACGTGAATGCCCAGGCGCTGCAGCGAGTTCCACACGAAATCGGCATGCAATTCATGGATCTGAGTGACGTCGAGCGGCCTCGAGGAGCCCGCCACGTCAGAGATCGGCACTCCCCCTGAAGGCACGGCTCGAAGCCGGCCCATCATGGAATCGACGCCGTCAGCCCAGCGCTCGCCCAAAGGCCCAAATGCTTCGCTTGATGCACGCGCTCGTCGGTTCCGCGGAGAGTAAACTCATGACGGATCACCGGAACGAGCGCCTGGACGCCAAGCTCGAACCCAAGCGGACCCACTAGCCGTTGATTCAGCCGGGTTCCCGCGCGCACAGCAAACCAAAAATGGTTGCTGGGCGGAAGCGGGTCGACGTCGACGTCGTAGGTGAGGGCCTGTATCGCGCCCAGTTGAGCCTCGGCGCAGAGCCCGAGTCTCGTGCGTGTTTCCCCGACGAGCGTCACGCAGGGACCGAGCGAAGCTTCAATCAATCCGAAAGCGAAGCGCTTATCGTCGGTCCGTACGCTCGGCAGAAAGCCCACGGCGGCCGCGATGCCGACATGTCGCGAGAGCTCGAGCTCGGCACCTGCCTCCGCGCCCGCGCGCGCGCGCGGCAAGACGCCGGACACGGCCAGCGCGCGCACGGCTGCCGTCATCGACAAAGCTGGCTCGCGCACGCCAGGAGGTTGGGGCGAGGGTTCGCGAGCCGTCGCTGTCTGGGCGGGCAACACGGGCGTCGGAGCTGGCGGTGTTGCCGCCAAGGCGGCCGGGGCTGGATCCGGACCTGCGCCCGCAGCTGTTTTCGGCGGCCCCGGCGGTTGCGCGTCCAAGCTCGCTTGCGGATCGATCGTCAGGACGACCGCCAGGGTCACGGCGTCGACGAGCGTTGCGCAGGTGGCCTCCGCCGATTCGAGCTGCCGGGCACCGATCAAGGCGCCGTCCAGCCCCGTGACGTTCAAGTGCGCAAGCCAGCGATCCTCGCTCCGCTCCACCCAGCCTTCGATGTGCCGCTCAGCCTGAGTAGCAAAAGGATCTCGCCCCAGCCGTGCCCTGACTGCGCCGGCGATCTCTTCGGCAGCCGCGCAGGTCTCGGCGCCCGGCAGGCGAACCCATGACCAGCTGAAGTGTTGCGCATCGGCCGCTTCGCCGGGCGAGGCGGAGCCGATGAGGCTGAGCCCGAGCGCCCCGCCGAAACCAAGGCCTACCGAAAGCCGCATCAAACCCGCTCCGTTTACTATAGCCTGGGCCGGCTTGGTCGAAGCGTTTTCTCAAATGGGACCAAACCCGTGAGTGCATTCAGCTGGCAATGAGGAATCAACGAGGGCTATCGGGGGGCTGGCTCTGCGGACTCGCGCTGCTTGGCGCATGCATGGGGTGCTCGCCACGGACGGACATCGGAGTTGGCCCAAGCGGAGGGAGCGGCGAGGCAGGACGTCCAGGAGGCGGGTCGTCGGGTGACCACGCTGGCTCCGGCACAGCCGACGGCGGCGACCCCGGCGTCGGGGGCGCAACGGGCAACGCCGGCACTGGCGGCGGCTCGGACAGCCCTGGAACCGGCGGCAGCGCGGGCACCGAAACCGGCGGTAGCGCGGGCACCGAAACCGGCGGTAGCGCGGGCGCCGAAACCGGCGGCAGCGCGGGCACCGAAACCGGCGGCAGCGCGGGAAGTGGCGCCGGTGTGGGCGGGAATTCAGGGACGAGGAATTGCTCGGGCGCGGTGCACGACGAAGATTTGAGCGGGAGTCAACCTGCTGACTTGCCCTGCGGCGCGCTCGGCGATCTAGAAGCGTCGTCCGGGGTCATTTTCAACCTTGGACTGACGGGTGTCCAATGGTTCGAGAGAACCGACGATCGTTTGCTCGCTAGCGACGGATCGGGAAACTGGACGCTTTGGGACCTGAGTGACAAGACCATTCTCGCCAGTGGTGAGCAAGCCAGGGATCCGGCTCGGTTTTACTGTTACGAAGGATGCCCCCTCCCAGATTTGGCCAGCGACCGGTTCACCATCGTTTCTTCCACACAGGTCGAGCTGCGCTCCCTGCTCGACGGCAGTCTGATCGCTACTAGCCCCGCGCCCGACAAATGCAACGATCCCGAAGACGCTTGCGAGATCGTGAATCATGGTGGGCTGGCATCCGACGGAAGCTACTACTGGAGTGGTACCGCCGCCGGTATCAAAGCGTGGGACGACAGCGGCACGCTGCTGCTGAACAAGAGTGGCAACTACGCGAAAAAAGTCCGCGTTAGCGCGGCGCCGGACGAGCTCCGAATCGCGCTGGGTCCGGCCGGTGGCGACGTGATTGAGCGCATCTCAATCAACACCGGCGCGTCCACGACCAGCTCCTTCGCGGGCACCTTTCATTCTTGGTTCCTCGACGGCGCGCGCTTCCTGACCACGCTGAACACGACGGTTCGCGTGTACGCCGCGGACACCGCTACTCAAGAGGCGATCGCCGCCCTACCCCAAGTGAGTCGGCTCACGGGCCAGGACGATTACTTCTGGTCGTTGGGCTGGAATGGCGAGGCTTCCACCATGGCCATCTTCGCCGTCGCCGACCCGAGCACGCCGGCTGCGGTGTACCCAAACGTCAGCCGTCCATACCCAGTCGCCAACCGCATCGGCGTGATTCGCGGCACTGAGGCCACCGTCATCGAGCTCGATCCCATTGGAATCACGGACAGCACGTTCGACCTCCCTCCCGCCCCTCGAATCGAGAGCTTCACCAGCGACGCTGAGGGTAACTGGGCCGTCGGCAACCACTGGGGCGTTGTCTATGACGGGGCCGATCTCGAGCGTCCGCTCAGCTGCGGATATGCGACGGACATCGCCGGCTCGGAGCACGGTACGGTCGCCATTGGGACCTTCGTCGGCATCTTGCTGTTCGAGCTCACGCCGGATTCGAGAACCTATCTCGGCAGCATACCCTTCCCGAGCTGGGACGTGGATCTGTCCAGCGACGGAAGCGTGCTTGCAGCAGCGTCTCTTCATACCGTCACCGACATGGGCGACGCCGCACTCAAGATCTTCAACCTACCCGACCGCAGCGAGATCCGATCCTTGTCCTATCCTCCATCGGTCGAAAACGTCAGCGTGTCCGCGCTCGGAA
The DNA here is from genome assembly GCA_035281385.1 of Polyangiaceae bacterium. Classification (GTDB taxonomy): domain Bacteria; phylum Myxococcota_A; class Polyangia; order Polyangiales; family Polyangiaceae; genus PMG-095. The sequence goes on along the minus strand of DATEDZ010000132.1, from coordinate 1,576 downwards.
ATCGCTTCAGCTACACGACGGGGGGGGCGCAAACTGTCGTGGACCTTGCTGGCAATGTCAGCTTCACACGGAGCGGGGGGGCGGACACAAAGCTCGCGCTCTCCCCGGATGGGTCTCGGGTTGCCGCGCCCAGCGGAACGCCGAACGTCGCCGCCACCACCACCAATATCTACGAAAATGGCACGCTGATCGACGCGTTGACCGGCTACCCGCTGCTGTGGCTCGATCAGGATCACCTGCTCGTGGATACGGTTGGAGAATTCAACAACCCAAACAAACCGGGGGGCGCCAGGATCTACGCGATCCCTGGAGGATTTCAGCCAGGCCCGAGGCTGCCCGGTCTGGGCTACCTGGACCCGCAGATGGTCTCGTCGACCGAAATCTACGCCGAGTATCACAACAGCGTGTACTCGCTGACCACTGGCGAACGACTCTGGAGCTGTGACCCCGATAGCGAGGGCGAGGGCACCGTCGCTGCCGGCAACATAGTGTTCACCAAGGCGAACAAAGTCATGCTCACTCCGTACTGACCGTGAGCAGCAGCCTCGGACAAGTGCCGCATTTTCGCCGGCTGTCGAGGCGGCGCTGGCCAGTGGCGCCCGAGTCATTGCCCTGGTCGACCCGCAAATGGAGCGCACCGTTTACCGAGGCGCGCATCTCGTCATCGAGAGCTACACCGAGCTCGGCTGAGCAGGCGCCGAGTCACCTGGTGTGCTTCATTCCTTTGAACTTCTCGAACCCGTGCTGCTTGTACAGTGACTCTGCGTAGGCAATGAAATTATGACTCGTGTGCCAGATACGGGGTCGCTGATCTAGATTGCTGAAAATCCTCACCTGCTGAAAATCCTCGGCAATCTGGTGATTGTCCCAATGGAGGTTTTCAAACAGCGTGGTGGTGAGTCTCACACTGGGTACCACCCTGAAATAATCATAGTCAGGAAAGCAGATCCGAAACAGTTCCATCACATTCTCGTGCGCCTTCCTCATGGCGTCTCTGGCAGCACGATATAGCGCGGCATCACCGTTACAGAGCACGTCGTAGAGCGCACGTTGAACGTCTTCGGCAAGCTGTCCACGTCCAGCCGCTGGACGTGTGCTCTTGTCGTGAGCGGGGCTGCTCATCGCCCTGACCGGTGGGCCTTCGAAGAACTTCGGCGACTCGAGTTTCTTGATCGCCTTCTTGACGCTGGGATCCTCGATCTTCGACAGGTTGCCCGACATCATCTGGAAGATCGACAGGTCAACGGGCATGCGAAACCCCTTGAGGATGACGAGCCGATTGGCTTCATAGAGATCGATAATCCCGTGCGGCCGGACTTTGATCTCATCGAGGCTCAACTCGACGAAGTAGTCTTCAACAGCGGGGTGCCTGACTATCCGTGCCATTGCCCGGCAGATGCCTATCACAGAATCTGTTCCGCTCACGTGCCGGCTCGTCTCTACGGCGGCTCCGCGCTGGCCACGACGGTGTGTCCCGAGCGGGTGGGCTCCGAGCAGCTTTTCGCCGCGATTTGACGGCCAGAGGTGTGCTTCACTCAGGTGATGGCATCAGGCGTCAGCGAGATCCGCTCGGGTG
>DATEDZ010000131.1:0-8447 GCA_035281385.1 Polyangiaceae bacterium | reverse complement strand
CGCAGCGACGGCCCCTCCCGTGGCGCGCGAAGCGCGACACTTGGGAGGGGCGGCGGCACGCGCAGGCGGCGCAGCCGCCGAGCATGGCGCGGGGTGGGCATCCACTACCCCCTCTAGAAAAGCGCCCAACTCGAGGCTAGTCGACTAGCCCGAAAGCAGCAGGTATTTCAGCCGACCGATGATCACGTCGAGGGCCTGCGTGTTTTCGCCGCCCTCCGGGACGATCAGGTGGGCGTGACGTTTGCTGGGGGCGACGTGGAGCAGGTGCATGGGCCGGACGGTGCCGAAGTATTGGTGCTCGACCGAGGCGATGTCGCGCTGGCGCTCGACCAGGTCGCGCTGAATGCGGCGCATCAGGCGGATGTCGTCGTCGGTATCGACGAAGATGCGCAAATCGAACGTGTCGCAGAGGTCTGGGATCGCGAACAGCAGAATGCCTTCGACGGCCACGATCCGGGATGGTTTTACGGGGCGGGTCGTGGTCTTGCGCGTATGCGTGGCAAAGTCGTATTGTGGGCACTCGACGGCGCGCCCGGCGCGTAGCTCCGCGAGGTGCTGGACCAAAAGAGCATTTTCGAGCGCAGCGGGCTCGTCGTAGTTGATCGACTCACGATCGCTCGCGGGCACGCCCGAGCGATCGCGGTAATACCAATCGTGCTCGAGCACCGCGACTTCCTGCCCGATCTCGCGCACCAGGCACTTAGCCAGCGTGGTCTTGCCGCTGCCGGTGCCGCCGGCGATCCCGATCAGCAGTGGCGCGCCTTGCATGCCTCTACTCTAGCCTGAAGTGGCTCAATTGAGCGCCCGACCACCAGCTGGCTGCGGGGACAGGGCATCTACCAACTCCTGCACGCGTCCAGCCAACTGTCGCAGGCGCTCGGCCGGATCCAGCTCGGCGAGCAGCTGCTGGCTGGCTTCGGGATCCGCGACCATCGCGGCCGCCAGGCGATCGGCATAGGCCGATGCATCGGCCACGCCGCGCGTCAGCGCGCGCAGGTCTCGCACCTGTTCCGGTAGGTGCGGCGCCAGGATCTCCCAGAGCGAGCCGAGCTTCTGTTGCCAGGCCGTCACCAGCGCTGGATCTGCCTCGGTATCGCAAAGCACCTCCGCGCGGACCTGGCGAAAAGCTTTGAGCGGCGGCAGCTCTTCGAGGATGCGCACGCGTGAAAGTCCGCGCAGCAAGATGTCGAAGCGCCCATCCGGCCGCTCCGCGTGCTGCTCGATGAAGCCAGCGCCGCACACGTCGAACACCAACGGCCGCCCCTCGTAGTTGCTGTCGAACCCAGGTTGCAGGCGAGCCACGGCCATGATCTTGCGACCGCCGAGCGCCTCTCGAGTCAGCTCGCGGTAGCGCGGCTCGAACACGTGCAGCGACAGCGCAGCACCGGGGAATAAAGTCACATTCGGGAGCGGGAAAATCGCAAGCTCAGCCAAATCAGCTGGCTTGAGCTCGGGCGGCGACATCGCGTGCAGCATAGGCGAAACGCCTGGAAGTGCGAGCTTGGCTCCCGTCCACCCACCTATTTTGACCCAGGGGACCGGTCTTTCGTGACCCAACTGGGTCAAAGCCCTCAAGTTGGATTCGCAGCAAGCCGTTGTTTGAAGTGAGGCCAATGGCCAACCTGGGCGCGGATTCACTTCACCTCCTTTCGATTGACCTGGGCTCTGCTCCGAGCAGCCTGCGCGCGGTGCTCGAGCTCAAAAGCGAAGACGTCGAGCACTGGTTGCAGCGTGCTCACGACGCCGGTGTCCCGCTGGCGATCGTGTCGAGCCCGACCTCGGTCGACTTCTACTCGACTGAAGCGGGTAGGCGCGCCGCCTTCAAGCCGCTGCTCGAGAGCCTGTGGGCGCTCGGCCGCAGCCTCGAGGGGTTCGAGCGCGTGCGCACCATCGAGAGTACTGGACACGCCGCGGTTCGCCACCTGCTGCGCCAAGCGGCGGGTCTGGAGTCGACCGAGCATGGCGTGTCGTACGCGCAGTGCATCGCCGACGCCTGCCAGCGCGCCGAGCGACAGGGCACGTTGAGCGACACGCTGCGCGAGCTGTTCCAGGTCGCCGGCACCACCGCGGATCGCAGCCAGGCCGAAACCGAGCTCGCCGCACCGCATTCGACGCGCGCTTCGCGACTGGTCGAGGCCCTGGAGGCCGAGCGCATTCTGGAAGAGGAGCTCGTGGCCTTCCGCGTCGCCGCCGCCAATGACGTACGCGCCAGCAAGGTTCCCAGCACCCCGGCACGCCGCGACTCCACGCTGCTCCCGCCCTACATCACCGACGAGCCGGGCAGCTCGGTGCGCCTGCGCGTCGCCCCTTTCAGCATGGCGCCGGTTTCCGGACGCCGCTCCGGCTAGCAAACCAGCTCGGATTGGCCGATCCGCCGTCGGCTCCCCGCACCAGGCTCGAGCTTCGCAGTGCATGAGCCGCCAGACATTTCGAGCAGTCTGCTCGCTCACGCGACCACGCAGATACCCGCAAGAGGCCTACTATTCCGAGGCGAAATCGTCCAACTCGAGACCAGGGAAGGTTCTTGGGTAAGCTGACGTAGAGGGTTCTGCCATGCGTCTACGCCTACTCGCACTCAGTCTTCTTGCCACGCTCGCCATCGAGGCTACCGCCCTCGCGGATCCGCCTACAGCCGCCGTCAAATGGGAGATGTTCGACGAGGAGGACGGCATCCGCTGCTATCGGCGCGACGTCGCCGGCAGTGACATCGTGGCGCTGCGCGGTGAAGGTTTCATTGCCGCCCCCATCACGCGCGTGGCCAGCGTGATCGTCGACCGCAAGCGCGCGACCGAGTGGATCGATCGCCTGGCCAAGACCAAGGTGCTGCGCGAAATCAGCGAGACCGAGTCGATCAACTGGAACCACATCAAAACCCCGACTCCGCTGAAGGATCGGGACTTCGTCTTCAAGACCATGCTCTCGACGGAACCGGCCAAGAAGAAGGTGCTCATCAACTATCACTCTGTCACGGACAAGCTGGCGCCCGAGTACGATGCCTATGTGCGCGGCCATTTCCAGTCCGGCAAGTTCGAGCTGACCATGGCCGAGCGCACCAACAAGGACGGCACCAAGACCAAGGGCACGATCGTGGTGGCAGAGGTGGTGGTGGACCCGCGCGGCTCGGTCCCCAAGTTCATCGTGAACATGGTGCAGAAGAGCTGGCCGCACAAGACGCTGGCGGCGCTGCGTAAACAGGTCGCAAAGCCGGACATCAAGGACGAAAAGCGCGTCGTCGATCGCCTCACCAGAGAAGGCTTCCTGCAGTAGCCAGTCGTTGGGGCTCGACCCCAAGGTAGCCCGGAACCGTCACAGAAGCCTTCTGCAAGGTGGGCTGCGATGTGGCAGCCCGCCGGTTTCAGCGCCGCCGCCGGCGTGATACCAAGGTCAGCCATGACCCTGGATGACATGTCTCAGCCAGAGCAGGTGGTGCTGTTGTCGCTGGTCGGCTTGATGGCACGCATGGACGGCAGCGTTTCGCAGGACGAGCTGGAGCTGCTCGAGCAGATCGCCGACGAGATCGGCGAGCAGCGCTTCGAAGCGGCGCGCGACGCCGCCGCTTCGCTCGCGGACGGCGAGGCCATCCTGCGTGCGGCGTCAAGTGTCGACCGGCAGGAAGCCCGCGAGGTGATCTTCGAGCTGGTTTACGGCATCGCGGTGCGCGACACCATCGCGGATAGCGAAGCCGCGATGCTCAACCAGCTTGCAACCATGTGGGGCTTGCCCCAACGCGTCGGCGAAGCAGGCTAGTGCTTGGCCAAGATCGCCATTGCGGTGGAGGGGCTGACCGTCCGCTTCGGCGCCAGTACGGCGCTGAGCTCGGTCAGCCTGGCGCTCGAACCGGGTGAGCTGATGCTGCTGCTCGGGCCGAGCGGCTGCGGCAAGAGCACGCTGCTGCGCAGCATCGCCGGCTTCGTCACGCCCGACGCGGGCCGCGTGCGCTTCGACGGCGAGGACGTGACCGCCCTGCCCCCGCACCAGCGGCAGATCGGCATGGTGTTTCAAAGCTTCGCGCTATTCCCTCACCTTTCGGTGGGTGAGAACGTGGCCTTCGGGCTGCGTGAGCAGCGCCGGCCCAAGCCCGAGATCGCCGAGCGCATCCAGCGCGCCCTATCCGACGTCAAAATGGGCGGATTCGCCGAACGGCGCGTGGACCAACTATCGGGCGGGGAGCAACAACGCGTGGCCCTGGCGCGCGCGCTGGTCACCAGACCCCGCTGTCTATTGCTGGATGAGCCGCTCTCGAACCTGGACGCGGCGCTGCGCCACACCATGCGCGACGAAATCCGGCGCGTGTGCAAGGAGCACGGGCTGACCACGCTGTACGTGACCCACGACCAGAAGGAAGCGCTGGCAATCGCCGACCGCATCGCCGTGATGCGCAGCGGTCATCTGGAACAGCTGGGCACGCCCTGGGAGGTCTATCGCGCGCCGCGCTCGCGCAGCGTGGCGACCTTCCTGGGGGAGACCAATCTGCTGGAAGGCAGCGTGGTCGAAAAACAAGGTGAAGAGCTCAAGGTGAAGAGCGGCGCGCTCACGCTGACGGCGCGCGCGCGCGCCGGCTTCGAGACGGGCCAGGCGGTCCTGATCTCGGTCCGACCGGAGTGCCTGCTACTGAGCGAGAGCGGCAGCGAGCCTTCGCACTTTCGCGTGAAGACGTTGCGCTCGAGCTACCTGGGCGAGCTGTGCGAGCACGAGCTCTCGCACGGCGACGTGACGCTGCGTGCCTACGAGCTGAATCCGAAAAGCGCCGCCGCGCGCGCCTCTGGCAGCGAGCTTTGGGCCTCGGTCAGCCCCGAAGACGTGGTGCTACTGGATCGGGATCAGCGCGCATGAAACCGGCGCTGCCAGGCTTCGCGCTACTGGCCGCGCTACTGATCGTGCCCTTCGCGCTGAGGCCGCCGGAGCTGGTCGAGGACGAGAGCGCCGACAAGCTCGTCGTGCTCACGCCCCACAATGAGGCGATAAGATACGAGATCACGCGCGCTTTTCGCCAGCACATGCTGGACAACCGGCAGCTACGCGTGCGCATCGATTGGCGCAGCCCCGGCGGCACCACCGAGATTTCACGTTACCTGGGCTCCGAATATCGGTCGGCCTTCGAAGCCTATTGGCAGGTCAAGCATGGCCGGCCCCTGTCGGAGAGCGGAGCGCGCGGCTTCGCCGATCCCAAACAGACGCTCGAAGGCGACTCCGAGGCGGCGCGAGCGCGCCGTGAGTTCTTGACGTCGAACGTCGGCATCAAGATCGACGTGCTGTTCGGCGGAGGCAGCTACGAGTTTTCACAGCACGCGGCGGCGGGCAGCCTGGTCGACTCCGGCGTGATCCAGCGACACCCGAAGCTCTTCGGTGATCAGGGCATCCCCCAGTACCTGGGCGGCGAGCCTTACTGGGACAAGCACGGCCGCTGGGTGGGCGTGTGCGTGTCGGGCTACGGCATCTGTTACAACCGTGACGCGCTGTCGCGCTTGGGTATCGACCGAGCCCCACAGCGCTGGACCGATCTGGCCGATCCGCGCCTCGCCGGTCATATCGCGCTCGCGGATCCGAGCAAGGCTGGCTCGGCCAACAAAGCGTTCGAAATGTTGCTCCAGCAGCAGATGACCGAGGCGGTCGCGCAGCGCGGCAATCCCGAAGCCGGCAGCGCCGCCGAGGCGGCCGCGCTCAGCGCGGGTTTCGACGCGGGTCTCCGCTTGATCCGACGCATCGCGGCTGGCGCGCGCTACTTCACCGATCAGGCCGGGAAGGTGACACAAGACATCCAGTCGGGCTCGGCCGCTGCCGGGATGTGTATCGACTTCTATGGCCGGTTTCAGGCCCACGAATCGGGCTCGGCCAGCCACCTCGGTTTCGTGATGCCTGCCGCTGGCAGCTCCATCGGCAGTGACCCGATTGGCCTGCTCCGCGGTGCGCCCCAGCCCGCGCTCGGGCGCGAGCTGATCGACTGGAGCCTGACGCCTGCCGGGCAAGCGATTTGGGCGTACCGGGTTGGCGCGCCAGGCGGGCCGAAGCGCTACGCGCTCAGGCGCCTGGCCATCTTGCCCGGCATGTACACGCCGGAGCGCGCAAAATGGCGTTCCGATCCCGACGACAATCCCTACCTGAACGCCACGCAATTCACCTACCACGCGGCTTGGACCGGACCGCTATTTCGGGCGCTCTCGTTCGTGATTCGAGTGTCCTGTGTGGACGCTGAAGAGGAGCTGCGCGATGCCGCCCGCGCGCTCTCCGAGCACGGCTTCCCGCCACGCGCGCAGGCTGCATTCGACGACATGTCACTCGTCTCCTACCAGGTGGTGAAGGGCGAAATCGCTCCGGCGCTCGCCAGTCGCGATCCGCTGCGTGAAGTGGCGCTTCAGAATCGACTGGTCGGCGCGATCAAGGCGCACTACGAGCGCGTGGCCCAGCTGGCCCGGAGTGGAGAGTGAAGCTCCGACAACCCGGTACCAGTCTGATCTTCGCGGTCACCACCACGGTGTTCGCGGTCTTCTTCCTGTGGCCGCTGGTAGAGAGCTTGCGCGGGGCGTTCGTGGACCGCCACGGAAATTTTACGCTAGCCTACGTGACGGCCGTGTTCGAAAACCCGGTGTACGTCCTGGGTTTTCGCAATTCACTGCTGGTGGCGCTCGGCAGCACGCTGCTTTCTGCGTTAATCGGCGTACCGCTGGCGCTGATCTTCACGCGCTACGAGTTCTGGGGCCGGCGCTGGCTGGCGATGCTGATTCCCCTGCCCCTGTTCGTGCCGCCGTTCGTAGGTGCGATCGGAATTCAGAAGTTGCTCGGGCCGCGCGGAGCCCTGAATGCGGCGCTCGAGGCGCTCCACTTGACCGATCCCTCGGCACCGATCGACTGGCTGCAGCAGGGGCGCTTCTGGGCCGTGGTGTCGCTGACCGCGCTGCACCTGTTCCCGGTTCTTTACTTCAATCTGTCCGCAGCGCTTTCGAATCAGAACCCCGAGCTGGAGCACGCGGCCGAGACGCTGGGCGCGCATGGTCTGCGCAAGCTGTGGCGTGTCACGCTGCCGCTCACCGCCCCGAGCCTGTTCGCCTCGCTCACCATCATCTTCATCTGGGCCTTGACCGAGCTGGGCGTGCCGCTGCTGTGCGACTACGGACGAGTCACCTCCGTGCAGATCTTCACGGGGCTGAAGGACATCGGTCAAAATCCGTTCGTCTACGGGCTGGTGACGGTCGCGCTGGTGGCTACGCTCACACTCTACGGGCTGAGCCGGTTGCTCTTGCGCCGGCTGGACGTGACGGCAGGAGTCAAGGGCAGCGCGCGGCTGGAACGCCAGCCGGCGCCAGGCCTGCGCGGCGTGGTGTTCACGGGCTTCGCCGTGTTGGTGTTGGGCAGCGCCGCGCTGCCGAACCTGTCGGTGATCCTGCTGGCGTCATCGCACGACTGGTACGCTACGGTCCTGCCCAGCAGCTTCACGCTCGAACATTACCGCTCGGCGCTCGGCAACGGCATGGTGGTGCCCTCGATCGCGCAGAGCCTACGCTACGTGGCACTGTCGACGGCTTTCGATCTGGTGCTGGGCTTTGCGATTGCCTGGGTGGTGGTGCGGAGCAACGCGCCCGGCCGCAAGCTCCTCGACGCCCTGGCCATGCTGCCTCTCGCGGTGCCGGGTCTGGTGCTGGCCTTCGGCTACCTGGCCATCTCGCGTGAGGGACGACCGCTGCATATCTTCGATCCGGCGCGTGATCCCACGGTGCTGCTGGTGGTTGCCTACGCCATGCGGCGCCTGCCGTTCGTGCTGCGTTCGGCCGAGGCCGGCCTGTTGCAAATGAGCCGCAGCGTCGAGGACGCGGCGCAGAGCTTGGGGGCGCCGCCACCGCGGATTCTGATGCGCGTCACTTTGCCGCTGGTGCTCCCGCACCTCCTGGCAGGCGGCTTGTTCGCGTTCGCGCTCTCGATGTTGGAAGTGTCAGACTCCCTGGTTCTCGCGCAACAGCAGGCCCACTACCCGGTCACCAAAGCCATTTGGGAGCTCTCACAGTTGGTCGGTGAAGGCCGCCTGCTGGCCGCAGCGCTCGGAGTCTGGGCCATGCTGCTGCTGGCAACGGCGGTTTGGGTGGCGCGTCGCCTGGTCAGCGACAAGAGCGCCGGGTTGTCAGAAGTCTAGCTGGGGCAGGGGCCCCAGCCCGACAAGACATCTGAGTCTTGGAAGAAAAGATCACGATCGGCGAGAGCAGGAGCCACCCACGAGAACAAACCGGCGAGGCCGGCGCCCGTTGAGATGGGGCCACAACAGTCGCACCTGCTCAGCTGAAACCTGCTCGAGGCCGACGGCTCAGCAAAACTTGACGCTCCTGTCACGGAAAGCGGCTCAAGGAACTCTCACTGGGGCAGGGGCCCCAGCCCGACAAGACATCTGAGTCTTGGAAGAAAAGATCACGATCGGCGAGAGCAGGAGCCACCCACGAGAACAAACCGGCGAGGCCGGCGCC
>DATEDZ010000130.1:0-6630 GCA_035281385.1 Polyangiaceae bacterium | reverse complement strand
TGTCGGTATGTCGTCGAAATGGCGCTGTTCGCCGCCGGTGGCCAGGAGCTTCTGCGCCTCTGCCAGCACCGCGCGATCCTGACCGCGCCGGTAGGTGGCGAGCCCAACGTCGTCACGGCTGCCCGCGATCACGGTCAGGCGCGCTTGCGCCGCCTCGGTCAGCGCGCGCAGCAGCGCGACCTCGCGACAGGGATGACTGCCGGAGCCGGAGGAAGGGCCGAGAGCCCGAAAATGATTGGGCTCACGATCCAGAATCGTGCAGAAAAACGACGGTATCCCGATGTCGCTGGTCACGTCCCACACTGCCGCCTGCACGTCGGCACGGGCGTAGAGCTCGAGCACCGAGCGACAAGCCTCGTCATCGATGCTCGAAAGCAGCACACGGCGCCTCGCCTGCTCTTGGCTCGGCAAGAAACGAAACAGCGTGAGAGAGTCGCGCTCGACCAGCTCACAGATGGCGTGGCTGGTGGCTTCGAGCGGGTCGTTGCCCGAGGCTACTCCGCTGTCGCTCATCACCAGCGCGCCGCTGCAGGTCGGCAAGGGAAGCGTGTAGTCGGCGTGCACGACCTCGAACGGCAGCATGGTGGGTTGACCCTCGAAAATCTCGTGGCCTTGCAGCCAGAGCATGCGAGTTCCGTCGTGGAGCGAGCTGCCGGCGACGCGCGGGAGGCGTTCGATGGCCAGCGTCGGCCCGCGCTCGCGCATCTCGCGCCACGTGGCCAGCGTCAGTGGCAGCCGAATACGCTCGGCGTGATAGTTCTCGATCGACTCCATCAGGCCCGAGACCTTGGCGGCCGTGAGATCGAGTCCCTTGCCCTGTGAAACGGCGATCGAACGCGAATTCGGGCGCATCACCGCGACGACGGGGATCCCAATCACGTCGAGGCCCGTGATGGTCGCAACGCGCGTGATCCCCATCGCCCGCGTCAGTGGCTTGATGCGCTCGAGGGTCTGCTCCGGAGCAACCAGTCGGTGGGTACCGGCACGATAGCCTTTGGCGCTCCGGAGCGTCTCCATACGGGTCTGATTCAAGGTTCGTTGGGTTCGTCTGGCGCTTCGAGCGCACCCGAGCGCAAGCTGATCAGACTCAGCAGATAGCACGCCATACCGTCGAGCTGGATCTTGGGCAGATTCGCGACGACGACGCCCTCCTCGATGGCCATGTTGACCACGTCGGGGATGTCCTGATCGGCGAGCGCGATACACTCCTTGTAGACATCGCGCGACACCAGGTACCCGGCCTCTGGATCATCGTGCGGGATCACGACGATGTCATTTTCCTTGGGCGTCACGCGCGGGGCGTCCGCCCGCGCCGTGGACGCGCGACGCCGGGCAGTGGGCTTGAACGCCGACGTACCGGGGGCGAGCAGCCGCGAGAAGTTCGCGACGTAATACGGCTGCTGTGCATCACCCTGTTCGCTGATCACCGACCCGCTCCAGCCCGGGGTCAGGGAATCGAGACTGATGCGACGACTCTCGTCTGCATACACGCGATGAGGAATCAGCCGCTTGGCCAGAGTTCCGTCGTCGTCGCGGAAGAACAGCAAGAGGTCGTCGACTTGAGGCGTATATGAATCCATGAGCATCTCTCCTTATTGCCAGTGCTGGGTGTGATCCGTGTTTCGGGCGCCTTCGGTGGGCTGAAGGGGCGGGGTCGTGCCCGGGCGAGCGAGCGGTGCGGTCTCTCCGCTGCGGATGCGCTCGTCCTGGCGCTCCGTGTAGATGGGGAAAAGCACCTCCCGTTTGAGTTCCCTCAGGCCTTGCATCATCGCTGCGTAGCGCGGGCCGGTCCTGGGATTGGACGCTACGCGTGCCAGCGTATCCTCGATGTCGACGCTGTCCGGCACTTGCCAAAGCATGCAGATTTGCCCAGGACGCCCGGTGATGTGCCGGGCGCACCAGATTCGGGCGAACCCGGACCGCGAAAGCTGTGCGGCGAGCCAGCTCAGCTCACGCAGATGCGCCTGCATGGTCGCGCTACGCTTCAGCGATAGCTCTTCGTACAGGTAGCGGTAGCCGGGGGACGTGTCGCTTTGCCAGGGGGTGCGCTCGGCAATGCCGTAGCCGCTGGTGAAGTTGACGAGCAACTGCTGATTCTCATCCAGCCCGCTGTCGCCGAGCTCCCGGTACCACTTGGCTTCCGAGAGCTCCCACATGACCTCGTAGAGCGTGGACCAGCCGGAAAGCTCCCAGACTTGGGTCATGTTGAGTGCGGGCTCCGCCAGATTCAGATTCGGTCCCAGTCGCCGCTCCCCAAAGCCTGCAATCAGCCTCATCTGCCCGAGCGTGCTCGCTAGCAGCTGCTGCATACCGGTCAAGAACTCGGGGGTGCATGAGCCTCGAATGATGAATCGATTGCACAGGTAGATCGAAGGCTTCGGGACTTGTCTCATGAGGTTCCTGTCGCTGCGTGGCCTAACGGCGCAGCGACGCGCGCCTTTACACTTCTCGTGCCACGTCGATGCAACGTCGTTTGCCAGCGACGATCAGCAGGGCAGCAGCCGAATGCGATCGCAATCGCGGATCGCGTTCGGTAATCCGTCGGCGATAGCGATGGTAATGGTGACTACGTTAGACGTAGCTCAAAGCTTCCGCGAGCTCCGCGATGGCCTGCAGGCTCGCGAAGTCAGTAACGCGGGTACTGGCTCGTTTCGTGAGTGCGAGTCGGATGGCCGCGCTCAGCGGATCGGGCAAGAGGTGTTGCTTGGCGTCGAGCAGCAGTGCCCACTCTTGCAGCGCCTCGTCGACCTTTCCGAGCTTGGTCAGGTGAGTAGCGAGCGGGATTCGGGCCAACCATTGGAAGGGGTAGGGATAGGCCGCAGGCAACTTCCCCCAGGCCGCCAGCGCCTGCGATGCGGCCGCTTCGACATCACCACCCGTTTGCAATGCGACCCAACAAAGGTTCGCGTGCGCCAGACCGAGATAGTCGAAGAAGCGATGCTTCTCGGCGATTTCGAGGACACGCAGCGCGGTGGCGCGTGTGTCGGGCACACGGTTCGCTCGGCGCAGCATCACGCAATAATAGGCAATGAACCGGGCCTGCAGCGAGGCGTCCCCGACCCGTTCGACGTAGGCGATCGCGCTCCTGAACAACGGCTCGGCTTCCCGCTCTCCACTGCGATCCTTGAGCGTCAATATCCATGCCAAGAAGAAGCGCGCGATCGCCAGCTCCCCGGGGTCGTCAGCCTCCTCGGCAGCGGTCAGGCAGGTGCGTGCGTTGCCGACGCTCGCATCGGTCACGCGATAACGCGCCGCACGGATTTCGGCAAGTATGACGGCTTCGGAAAATTGCGCGCGCTGTAGCGCCGAACCGCGCCGCTCAATCACCGGCCTGGCCTGCTCGAGCAGCGCAGTGAGCTCGGCCACCCGGGAGAGGAAGTAGAGGTGCCAGGTGGTTTGAATCTGGATCTGCACCCACTCGTACCAATAGTCGTCGGCGAATCGCGCCGCTCTGGGGGGCTCGCCCAGGTCGAGCTGAGCCTGAGCGCACAGCTCGAGCGCTCGTTCGTGGTGATGTTGGCGCTCCCAAGTGCGAGCCAAGAGCCGCCGTCGCCTTGCCCGCGACACGCGGTCGGCGACCGGCGTTTCTTCGATGGCCCGGACCAGGGCGGCGCGCGCCTCCTCCAGCTCGCCCGACACGAACAGTACGTCGGCCAGCGATTCGCGCAGCCGGCTACTGGCCACGCGCCGTTCCTGTTTGTCTCGACCTCCGGCGCGTTCTAGCTCGCCAAGCGCGAGCCGAAAGTAGCGCAAAGCATCCCGATTGGCGTGGTTGCGCCGCGCTGCCTCGCCTGCCTGCTCGAAGTACGCCGAGGCGCGCTCGTGGTTGCCGGCCTGAGCCTGGTGGTAGCCGAGCGTGCCGGCTTCCACCTGCGCCACGCCGGCTTCGCGCCGTCGTGTGAGTGTTTCGGCCGCACGCTGGTGCAGGCGCCGGCGCTCCTCGTCCCCGATCAGCCCGTAGGCCACCTCGCGCAGCTTGTCGTGCACGAAGCTGCAGCCGCCGGATGCTTCGTCTTCGAGGATCTGGCGCTGGCGCAGCCGTCCATAAGCAGCCGTGACGCGTGTCACGTCAACGCCGGCGGTTTCGGCCAGCAGCTCCTGATCGAACTCGCGACCGAGCACGGCCGCCGCCCACACCATCTGCAAGCATTCGGTATCGAGCCCGCTCAAACGCCGACCGACGAGCGCGCCGATCGTCGCCGGCAAGCCCAGGCGGTCACGCAGGCTGGCTCCGCTTTCGACCTCGCCCAGCGTCCAGCGCCCGGTTGCGGTGCGCGTGAGCAGGCGCTCGGCGATGGCTGCGCGCAGATATTCCGCGATGAAGAAGGGATTGCCACCGGACTCGTGCTCCAGAAAGCTGACCCACTCCCCCGGCGGTGCTCGCAGGGCCAGCAAGCCAGAGACCATTTGCCCAACAGCCGCACTGTCGAAGCGCTCGAGTCGCTCCAGTTCTACACCGCGCTCCGCGGCGAGCGCGCTCAGCTCGTCGCTCGTTTCCTCGCTGCGAAAAGTGGCGACCAGCGTGACGCGCGAGCGCGCCTGGACGTGGCCCGCAAAGATACTCAGAAACTCGAGCGACAGGCTGTCTGCCCATTGGAGGTCGTCGAGCAAGAGCAGCAGCGGCTGCTCCTCGCTGAAGGCTGCCAGCAGCCCTTCGAGCGCCCAGAAGACGCGAGCTCGCGCCCGCTCCGGCGGTTCGCGCTCGGGCGTCGATTGTCCGGGCCCCAGCACCGCGGCCAGCGCCGGCTCGTAGGGGGCCAGCACTGCGCCGCGTTTGGCCAGCAGCCGCTCGGTGAGCTGGACGCCACCCACTCGGCAAGCATCTGCGACCGCCAGCAGGAAGTTCCGAAATGGATGCAGCGGCTCGCCGCGCGCTCCCTCATCCAGCGAGACTGCTCCCACGGGTTGGCATTCGCCGGTGATCACGGTCACACCCGCCGCCACGGCGCGCGCGCCGAGCTCCAAGAGCAAGCGCGTCTTACCCAGTCCGCTCTCGCCGGAGACGAGAGTGATCGAGCCGCTGCCACGCTTGGCGTCATCCATGCGATTAGAGAGCCGGTTGAGCAGCTCGCGACGCCCCGCAAACTCGGGTCGATACAGGTACACCGGTTCGTTGCCGCGACTCGGGGTGGCCTCCGTCTCGTTCAGGATGCGGTCGAGCGCGAGCGCAACGTCCTCGGCATAACCGAGGCGATCTCGGAGATCCCTGGCCAGCAGATTGATCACCAGCTCATCGAGCTCCGGGCTCACACCCGCCGCACGCTTGGAAGGCGGCGGCGGCTGCTCGACCGAAGGGTCATAGAGCCCAGCTCGTCCAAAAGGAGGCTCGCCCACGATGCATTCGTAGAGAATGCAACCCAGGGAGAACAGGTCGGCTCTAGCGTCGACCAGGGATCCCAACGCCTGCTCGGGAGCCATGTAGGCGAGCGTGCCCGCCGTACCGACGAGCTCCAGCACTTCCCGACCCGACGTGTCGCTAAATTGGCCGACGACACCGAAGTCCACCAGCACGGGGTTGCCGTTTGCCTGGATCAAGATGTTTTCGGGCTTGAGGTCGCGATGAACGAGGCCGTGCGAGTGCACGAACCCGAGCGCAACGCAGACCTTCCGTATCACCTTGAGCAGTTCGTTCAAAGACGGACGGTCAGGATAGGGTTCGCGCTTCGTCGGCCACGTTCCACTCGCGGCCTTGTCCTCCAGCTCTTCGGCCAGCGGGGCGGTACGCTGCCCGCGCCCCACCACGACTTCGGTCGTCGCGCTCAGTGTTCCGTGCAGCAGACTAGAGAGGGGGCGACCTTCGACCAGCTCCATCGCGTACCAGGGCGTACCGTCCGTCAGCCCCTGATCCAGCACCCGCACGATGCCCGGGTGCGACAGCCCTGCCAGCACCTGAACCTCGCGGCGAAACGCCGCGATGAGCTCCGCCGACCGAACCTGAATCGTCTTCACCGCGACGGCTTCGCCGCTCGTGACGTGTCGTCCGCGATAGACGACGCCCATGCCTCCGCTGCCAATGCGGGCTTCGACCCGGTAGGGGCCGAATCTGGACAGCGCGAGGGCTTCCTCCATGGGCTCGTCTCTCGAGACCAACCTTTATGCTCGACAAGCGGGCGCGGCGAAACCCGCCGATCGGATTGGTTGTAAACTAAGTCGAAAAGCTATGCTATTGTCAGCACTTGGCTGGGGTCAGAGCGCGGCCTTGCAGGGCAATTAGACATAACGCAGGTCGCTGGCGAGCGTGGCGACGGCTTCCAGGCGCTCGCGCTGCGCTGCCACTTCTCTGCTGCTCTCCTCGAGCGCCAGCTGAATCGCACGGGTCAGCTCGTCGGGTAGCAGGTATTGCCTGGTATCGAGCAAAAGTTCCCATTGAGCTCTGGCCTCGTTGAGCTTTCCGATCCTGGTTAGATGAATTGCAAGCGGTGCGCGCAGCGTCCACTGGGCCGGATAGCTATAGGCTGCCGGTAGCCGACCCCAAGCCGCGAGCGCCTCGCTGGCGGCGGCCTGGACGTCCCCGCCCGTCTGGAGCGCGACCCACGCCAGGTTCGCGTGTGCCACGCCTATGTAGTCGTGGAAGCCATACTTCTCGGAGACTTCGAGGGCTCGCTGTGCCACGACTTGAACGTCGGCGAG
>DATEDZ010000129.1:0-19996 GCA_035281385.1 Polyangiaceae bacterium | reverse complement strand
AAGCCCGCTAGGTGGCGACAGACGAACAGCGGTACCGAGGGATGCACGGCAGCCTGCTGCGAATCGGGCAGCAAATTGGCAGCCCCCTCGATATCCATTGCCCAATCAGCTTCGACCCCGGTCGAGCAAAGTACTGCGTGTACCGCTCAAGCAGCATGAGATTGTCGAATTGGGGTTAGCGGTTAGTGGGCAGGACGCGGAAGGTGATGGGGGAGCTGTGGGAGCCGTTGGCTTCGGCCATGAGAGTGTGAGAACCGGGAGCCAGGGGCCAGGGGAGACGGAATGGGGGGGTAAGTGGGCGGGTAGGTTGGCCGTCGATGATGAAGCGCACGGTAGAGGCAGAGGAGGCGGCGGTGAGCACGATTTCTTGGCGCGTGGGGCCGTCGGAGTCGAGGGCGAAGGTTTGGTCGTCGCGCGGGAAGGTGACGCTTGGCGCGGAGGCTTCGCGGATGCGCGGCGGGCAGGTCGGCGAGAGATGCGCACCGGCCAGAGGTCGATGTGCCTGACGTGCCCAGCTCAAGTACTGATCCGGATAACTTTCCAGGACCTGGACCGAGCCACCGCAGCTCGGATCGACCTGACGCCCCGAAGCGTCAACGTGAGCTTCGACGTGGATGTCACAGCTCTCGCTCGGCAGGTGGCCTGGCGCGAAGCGCTCGAGGCGGCGCGCGCGACAGTACGGGCCTGGAGCTTTGCCGCTGAGCGCGCAGATCTCGGCGCGGGCGAGCAGGTCCGGATCGAAGAGTGGCGCCGGCTCACGCCCCTGCATGGCCACCAGCATCAGCTCGTGAAACGCCGGGCCCGCCGCCGTGATCCCGCTGGCGTCGCGTAGCGGTGCGCCGTCGAAATTGCCGACCCAGACCCCGACTGTGACCTCGTGCGTGTAACCGAGCGCCCAGTTGTCACGAAAGCCCTTCGAGGTGCCGGTCTTGGCCGCCACCGGAAACGGGAACGTCAAGACCGAATCGCGGCCGAAGCCTGCGGCGCGCGCCGCATCGTCGGAAAGCACGTCGCTGAGCAGCGCCGCGAGCTCGGCGCGCAGCACGCGGCGCGGTGGCTCCACAGCCGCTGCGCTGGCCTCACCAGCGTAGCCCGAGCGCGACAGCACGAAGCGTGGCGCGCGCAGCTCTCCACCCCGGGCCAGCGCCGAGTACGCGGTGACGAGCTCCAGCAGCGTCACCTCGCCGTCGCCGAGCGCCAGGCCCACTCCATAATGCTCCGCGTCGCGATTCAAGGAGGCGAACCCGAAGCGGTGTAGGGTGGCGAGCAGCCGCGGCGGCCCGAGGCGCGAGCTGACCTCGAGCGCCGGGAGATTGAGCGAGCTGCCGAGCGCCTGCCGCAAGAGCACCGGTCCGCGAAAGCGCTGGTCGTAGTTGCGCGGCGCGAAGCTTCCGCCCGGCACCGAGAAGTCCCGCGGCAAGTCGGGCAGCAGCGTCGCGGGTGAGTAGCCGAGCTCCTGCATGGCTGCGGCGTAGACGAACGGCTTGAGCGCAGATCCCGGTTGGCGCTTGGCCACCACGCCGTCGTTGGCTCCCAAGTGCTGCGCATCGAAGTAGCCGGGCGAGCCCACGTACGCGAGCACGTCCGCGCTGGCGTTATCGAGCACGACCAGCGCGATCGCGTCACCCGAGTGACGAGCCAAGGTCGGCGAGGCGCTCCGCGCGATGCGCTCGGCCGCGCGCTGCAGCTCGGCGTTCAGCGTCGTGCGCAGGAGTCGAGTGTGCTCGCCACTACGGCCGGCCATGCCGCCAAAGCGCCCGGCTAGCGCCAGGCTCAGGTGCTCCGCGCCCTGCGGCACCGCAGCCGCGACGATTCGCACGGGCGTCAGCTCGGCGCGTGCGATCTCGGCAGGTGTTGCCAGGCCCAGCGCACCCAGCCGCTCCAGCACGCGCAGGCGGCGCCGCTCGAGCAGCTGCGGGCGCCGACACGGATCGTAGAGCGAAGGACTGCGAGGCAGCGACACCAGTGCCGCCGCCTCGGCCAGATCCAGCGCCGCGGCGGGCTTCTGAAAATAATGACGGCTGGCCGCTTCGATACCGACCAGGTTGGGTCCGAACTCCACGCGGCTCACGTACTCCTCGAGAATGCGGCGCTTCGAGAGCGACGCCTCGATGCGCAGTGCCAACGCCATCTCGCGCAGCTTGCCCGACAGCGTGCGCGGTCGCGGCACCACGCTGCGCGTGAGCTGCTGCGTCAACGTGCTGGCGCCGCTCACCACGCGCCGCTCCAGCACCAGCTGACCCAGCGCGCGTGCCACCGCCAGTGGATCGACGCCGGGGTGCTCGAAGAAACGCCCGTCCTCGGCGGCCAGCAGCGCCGGGACCACCCAGGGTGATAGCTCCTCGAGGCGGGTCGGCTCGACCCGAGCGCCCTGGCCCACCCTCACCTCGCGCAGCAACCGGCCGTCGCGATCGACCACCACCACGCTGCTTTGACCGACCGATCCCGAAAACGCCGTCGGCAAACGCGCAACGCTTGCCGCCAGCACCAAACCGGCCCACGGCAAGAGCAGCGCGCCGAGCGCCGCGAGCAGCACCAGACGCAGCCGCCTCATCGGATCGTCACCTCCGCCGCGCCGGTGCGTCCGAAAGTCTCCGGCTGGTACATCTCCTCGGCGCGCGTGGGCGGCAGCACGAAGCGCCCGATGCCGGTGGCTCGCGCCAGATACCGATAGTGAAACAGCCCCGCCGGCAATTGATCCACGAAGAACAGCACGCGATCATCGCGCACTTCGCTGCGCTCGAAGTGGGGCCGATCGCCCGCGCCGTAACCCACCGCGTCGATGTCGCCGGCCTGACAACCTTCGCAGCTGCGGTTCTCGCCGAAGCCGCTCATCGAGAGCCAGTCGGCGCTGGTGAAGAGCTTCGGATCGATGGCTTCGAGCCCGGCCGGAAGCGGATCGTCGATCACCACGTACTCGCGGGGCGCCGGCGCCACGACGGTCAAGTCGACCAGCACCCAATCACCCGCTCCGAGCTCGGTCGCAATGCCGGCCGGGGCCCCTGGCGCACCCTTGCCGAGCGTCTCCAGGCGCACGCTGCGCAGGCTCTTCTCGACGTAGAGACCGGCATCGATCGGAGTCTTGGGCAGCTCGCGCCGCACATAGCGCAGGCGCGCCTCGTAGAAGAGCTTGCCCGAGCCTTGCTTCTCGAACAGCAGAGCTCGGCCCTGCTGCCCGAGCAGCCGTGCCAGCGGCACCTCGAAGCGCTGGGACTGCGCCGAGCCGCCCTGGAAGCTCGCGTGACCGAGCCGCTCGGTTCCGAGCGAAAGGCTGGCCTCGAAGCGCGGCGCCTCAGCCTCCGCCACGCGCCGGTAGTCGTCCAGCGACAGCAATGCCCAGGCGCCCTCCTGAGTGGTGCGAAATCTACCCTGCTTGCGCGAACCGAGCAGCCCCCGAACCAGCTCGCTCAATAGCGGGTGCTTGCCGCGCGCCGCTAGCGCGCGCAGCACCAGGGCCTGGGTGCGCGCTTGCGAATCCAAAAGCGCGCCGTACTCAGCGCCGGCATCGTCCACCGCCAGCGCGCGGTCGGCGCTCAGGTGGAGCGAATTCTCGAGCTCGCGCGAAAGCACCTCGGCCACGTCCGACCCCAGCTTGCTGGCGACCGCAGCGTGCAGGAGCAGCGCCTTGCCGAAGAGCGGCAGCCCCTTGCGCCGCTCGAACAGCCGATTGACGCCGCCCGCGTCGGGCGCGCCGAGCTCGGCCAGCACATCGAGCGCAAGCGCCGCCGTGGCCAGGTCGAGTTGCCGAGACAGCTTGCCGCTCGCCACGCGGCGCAAGTATTCGCGTGCTCGTTCGGTGGCATGTTTGGGCACCGTGATGCCGGCCCGCGCTGCGCGCGAGAGCGCCAGGGTCGCCCAGGGCGAGACCCATTCCGACGAGCTCGTCGACTCCGGCCACATGCCGAAACCACCGTCGCCCTGCTGGCGAGCGAGCACCTCACGCGCCGCGCTCTCCGCGCGCTTCCGGGCGTCGGGCGGCAGCTCGAAGCCGAGCGCCTTCGACAGATCGCCGAGCGCGATCAGCGGGATGATGCGACTCGCAAGCTGCTCGGTGCAGCTGTAAGGGTATTCGATCAGATCGAGCGCGCTCTGATCCAGACCCACTAGGGCGGTCGACGCAAGCGCCACCGAAAGCTCGCCCACGTCGTCGCGCGCCTGATCCAGCGCACCGAGTCGCTCGGTCTGCGCGTCGCCGGTCTGCCCATAGATGGCAGCCGCTTCCGGGGTCATCGGTGGTTGGATGCGGACCGTTTGGGTCACGGCGTCGCGCTCTCCGCTACCCGAGACTTCGAAGCGCACGCTGGCAGTGCCAGGGTGCGGCACCTTGGCCGGGAAGCGCACCTCGATCGAGCCGTTTTCCGGGACCTCCAGCTCACGCTCGAGCGGCCCGCTTGCCTGCAGACCCGTAAGCCGCGCGGTCACGCGCACCTTGCCCGATGCGAGCCGCTTCTTGCTCACCACCACCCCGACCTCGAGCTCGTCGCCGGCGCGCAGAAAGCGCGGCAAGGCCGGGCGTGCCATCAAGGGTTTGCTCGTGGTGACGCGATCCTGTGTGAAACCGTAACGATCGTCGCGTCCCACCGCGACTGCCATCAGGCGGTAGGTCGTGAGGCCCTCCGGCAACTTGAAGCTGACCTTGGCCTCACCGCGCGCGTCACTGATGATGCGCGGGTTGAAGTAGGCGGTCTGGCGAAAGTCGCGCCGCACGTCGCTTTCGCCGCCGCCCCCGCCATCGCGCCCCTTGTCCTGGCCACTGCCCAGCGACTCGAGCAGGATGCGTCCCTCCGCGTCCCGGCTCTCGAGCGTCGCCACCTGAAGCGCCCGAACGCCGGAAAACACCGCCAGCGGGTCGGGCGTGCGGTAGTCGATCAACGACAGCACGCCTTCATCGGCCGCGTACAGAGTCAGCTCGGTGTTCGGTGCCACGGCACCGCGCGCATCCTTGACCGCCAACTTCACATCGATGTTTTCGCCGGGCCTGAAGTCTCGTTTGTTCGGCGTGATAGCGACCGAAAGCCGCCGTGCTTCACCG
Source organism: Polyangiaceae bacterium (assembly GCA_035281385.1). Lineage (GTDB taxonomy): Bacteria > Myxococcota_A > Polyangia > Polyangiales > Polyangiaceae > PMG-095. The sequence goes on along the minus strand of DATEDZ010000129.1, from coordinate 14,964 downwards.
TTCACGAGCAGGTTGGCGTAGCCCACCCGATAGCTGCCCGCCTCGAGCGCTTTCTCCTTGCCTGTTCGCCGGGGTAAGAGCTGAACACCGACGAAGGCGTTCGGGAGCAGCTCCGCAGTCACGGGGATTTCGAAGCTCGGTGCGGTGCCGTGCAGCACGCGCCGCAGCGAGTGGTAGACGCCCGAGCGCTCGACGGTGATCAGTGCCTCGGCCTCCCTGTAGGGAGACTTGACCAGCACGCGAGCCCGCTGCCCAACCTTGTAGCTCTTCTTGTCGAGCACGAGCGGGACCGAGCGACGGTCGCTGTCCTGCCAAGTCGGCTCCCCCGCCCCAGCCGCGTAGAGCGAGATGGCCGACTCCGCCAGATTGCCGCGCTCGTCCTTGGAGCGCGCCACCACCAGGTAGTAGCCAGCGGCCGGCACGGCCAGGCCGCACGTAGCCGGCTCCGCCCCCGTCGTCACGTCACAGCGTGCCACCTGACGATCGATGGGTTTACTCACCGAGCGGTAGCCATCGCCGGAGCTCTCCCTGGCGTAGCTGTAGCGCCGCTCGATCAGCTCCAGCGCGACGCGTTTGCCAGCCAGACGGCGCCCGCTCGGGTCCAGCGCCATGACACGAGGCTGAAACATGGCGGGCGCGGTGACGAAGCCCTCCGCGTCCGCCTTCAGACCCACGTAGAAGGCCGCCGGGTGCACGAGGGCGCTACTGCTCGTGGCCACCGTTCGGCGCGAAACGTCCGCCACCTCCGCGTCGATGCGCAAAAGCTCGGTCCCGCGCTGTCCAGGCAGCTCGAGCTTTTCCGACCAGCTCACGCGCCCCTGATCGTCGAGCTTGCGGCTCTCCCGCCGCAGCTCGCCCGCGGCCGAGGTTTCGGCGATGTCGTAGTAGTACAGGCTAGCGTCGGTCGTCAGCGTCTCGGCTCCCGGCACCGCAAACCAGGTGGGCTGGCGCGAGACATTGAGCGTCAGCGCGCCGCCCGAGGCGGGCGCTCCGAACAAGTAGCTGGCCTTCACTTCCAGGGCAGCGCTCTCCCCGCGCACGTACGAAGGTTTGTCGCTCAGTGCCTCGACGCGCAGCTCGACCGGCCGGTACTCGGCCACTTGCAGCGATTGTTCGAGGAAGCGTTGGCTACCGAGCCCCGAAACCGCGACGTAATAGGTCCCGAGCTCCGCCCCGCTCGGGACGCGCAGCTTGCTCGAAAATGTACCGTACTCACTCAGCATCGCCGGCTGGGAGCTCAAGTCGTCGCCGCTCGGGGAGCGCAGCGTGATCGTCACCGGCTTCTCGCCGGGCAAGGCGTTGCCGGTCGGAACCTGGCTGCGCACGATTCCCTTGACCATCAGCTCGTCTCCGGGCCGGTAGATGCCGCGATCCGTGAAGGCCACGCCGTATGGCGGCAGCGCACCGGAGAAATCGGTCGGCACGTCCAGCCGCCAGCCTTCGATGAGCTCCGAGACTGGCGCGAACGCGCTGTCAGCACCGCGCCGAGCCACCAAAATCGCCCGCGCCTCGGGGTCCTGGCTCTCGAGATTTGGCGCGAAATCAGCCGCCGGGACGTGAGCCAAACCCTCGGAGTCAGTCGTGTACTTGCGCTCGGGTCGTCCCGGCACGTAGAGCGCGACCTCTGCGCCTGCGACCGAGACATTGCTGGTGCGATCGGTGATCCAGACCAGAGATCCGAAGCGCGATAGCTTGGCGCTGATGCCCAGGTCCGACAGATTGAGGACCTTCATCGCCTCCGGCGCGTTCCAGTCGTCTCGATCCCGCTGGTAGCGCGCGCCGATCGCCAGGGCTCCGCGCCCGCTGGCGCCCAGCACCTTGGCCGCATCGACCAGCAAGCGATCGATCTGGTTTTTGGCTGCCTGCGGGCTGATGCGCCGCGTCTGCGTTTGCCCGAGCTTGCCGAGCCACTCGAGGTCGGCGTCCTTACGGCCACCCTGGCTGCGCAAGCCGAGCCAGCTCAAAAGATCCGAGGGCGAGAGCGGTGCGGTGAGCAGCTCGAACGACGCGACGTTGCGCGACGCCACCGGCACGCCCATGCCGCGCCCGCCGAAATTCCTACCGACCGCCCCGATGTCCACGCGCGGGTGGTGATCCTCGAAGCGAAACGACGCGCTGATGGGTCGCGCCAGCTTCTGCCCGAAGCGATCGCCGACGCCGGCGTCGATCTGCACCCGGTAGGCTTGCCCGGCCCGAAAGCGGCCGATCAAGGGAACGTAGGTGGTGGCAGCGTCCGCCTCGCTCGGGTCGATCAAGGTTGGCTTCAGCCCCACATCGGGCGTGACGTGGAGCTTACCGGCCAGGTCGCGGAGCCTTACCGCGTTGTTGAAGACCAGCGAAACGGCCGACTCGGGCGAGCAAGCGCCGCCCTCGCGATCACGGGCGCAGCTCACTTCCTCGAGCGTGAGCGGCTCGTAGGTGTTGAAGCTCACGGTCTGCAGGACTCCCGCCTCGAGCGGACCCTCGACACCGCGCAGGCCCGACGCGAGCGTCAGCGTGATCGCGGCATGTGCGGGCAATGCCCGCTTCGGTTTGACAATCAACGCGCGGGGCTGCTTATCGGCCGCCAGCACCTCGAACGGCACGAGTGAGCTGCCACGCGGGCCCCGCACCTCGAGCTTCGCAACCACCTGCAAGGCAGCGGGCGCAATTTGCTGGTTGAGCTCCAGTCGAAGCTGGGTATCGGTGCCGAGGCCGCGCTCGCCGCTATGCGGCTGAGAGCCATTCAGCCGCGGCCGCAGCGTCTCGAGCTCGAAGCGGTAGGGCTTCTCGAGCCGCGTGCCATCGACCGCCTGCAGGCCCGCTGGGACTTCCACCGTGTACCGCGTGGCAAACGCCAGCCGCTTCTGCGGTGTGAACACCGCCGCGCGCGAGCCCACCCAACGAAACTGCCCGGGCACCTCGGGCGTGATTCGAAACGGAGCCGGCACCTGACTCACCAGGCCGAGCGCCTGCACGGGGCGGTCGAACACCACGCTCAGCTCGGTGACGAGCGCTACGTCGCCTTGGGGTGAACCGAACACGACGCGCAGCGAACCTTGCGGCTTTTCCGAGCCGCCCTGCTCGGCCAAGAGCGACAGCGTGCCGCCGCTCCCCGGTTTAGCGGGTTTGGCGCCATGCATGCACGCGGCGACCAGCCCTAGACAAGCCAAAAACGTCCACAGCCCGCGCGAGCGTTGCCATTTGCTGAAAATCACGCTGGCGAGTCAGCAATGGCCGTGCCGGCGCGGCAAGTCGGCCGCGGCCCTGCTATCCTGTGGCTGCGTGCAGCGCCTGTGGAAAGTCGGACACGTGGGCTGCGGGCAGCGCGCCACGCTCGGCCTGCTGCTGTGCCTGGGCCTTACGGCCGTACCGCCGTCGGCGCAGGCCGATTCCTTCGTGCGACGACTGGCACAGCGCGCGCTCGAACGAGGCATCGCACAGGAGAGCCGCGGCGACATCGCCCAGGCACTGACCAGCTACGACGAAGCGGTGCGCACCGATTCGACGCTGGGCGCGGCGGCCATGCGACTCGGCTCGTTGCGACAGCGGCTCGGGGACCATGAGGAAGCAGCGCTGCTTTATGGCCACGCCATTGCGAGCCCCGAGACCAGCGCCGACGGCTACTACGCGCGGGCGCTGCTCCGCAACGCCACGCACCAGCGCGCAGCGGCGCTTTCGGACCTGGCTGAGGCGGTGGCCCGCTCGCCGCTGCCCGAGCGTCTGCACTTGCTCGGCACCTGGTACGTCGAGGGCAAACACTGGCCAGCCGCGCTGGCGATTTGGCGCGCGCTGCTGGTGCAGGCCGAGGCGGCGCGCGACGAGACGGCGCTGCGCGAAGCTCGCGTCACGGTGGCGGCGCTTTCCTGGCTCGCGAGCGACGCGGATCCCGTGCAGGCGGGCGCCACGTCTCCGGATTGGGTACGCCGCTCGCTGGCCCGCGCGGTGCGGCGCGCCAGCACCGAAGCGGTGCCCAGCTCGAGCCGCGCTCAGGGCGTTCGGAAGCTGACCCCCTGATCGTCGGACGCAAGCACGACGTAGACGTCGTTCGAGTTGCCCATCGCGGTGCCCGCGTAGAGCAGTAACCTCTCGCCGAGCGCCAGGAGCCGCAGCGGAGCTCGGCGCACCGCCCCCAGCTCGGGGTACTCGGCCACATCGAACGCGACCACGGGCGGAGTGAAGCTTTTCCCCTCGTCCCGACTCGACACGACCCGGACCACCCCCTCCTGGGCCACGCTGAGCACGATGGTGCCCTTGACCTTGGCGATATCGACCGCGTGCGGCGAGGCACCTACCAGTAGCGGCGGCAAGGCGAGCTCGCCGCAGCGGCCAGCAAACGGACAGGAGCGCAAATGCAGCCGCTCCCGATCGGCGGTGAGCGTCACCAGCCCGTGCTCGTCGCAACCACTGCCCAGCACGCGCTCCGCGATAGGCGACAGCTCGCTCAGGACCGGCTCACCGGCTTCGAGGCTGAACAGCACCTGCTGCGCGCTACCATCTTCACGCGGCGTGAGCCGATACACCCGTCGCCCATCCAGGCTCGCGCAGCGCTCGGCGTGCCGCTCGAAGACGTCTCCACGCCGCGCCAGTGGACGGAAGCTCAGTCCCCGATCGCTGGTCACGTAGAGCGCGGTGTCCGAGCCGGCGCCCAGCGCCAGTCCGTAGCCGGTGCCTTCGCGCCAAACGTTGCGGTAGATGGCCGCGCGCGCCGGCAACCCTCGCCCGAGCGCCGGTCGCGCTGGAGCCGGGACGTGCGCAGCCTCGAGCGCGCCGAGCGACGGCTTCATCAGCTGCGTGTAACCACCACGCACGAACGGCCACGCGCTCGCCGAAAGCTGCGCGAGCGACGCGGTGGGCACCGCAAGCTCGTCGAGCGTGGCGGCACCCTTGCCGCCATGCTCCCGGAATTCGCCTGCCGTCAGGCCATGCGCGCGCTCGACGCTGACGCTACCGGTGATGCTACGCGCCAGCTTGGCGCAGCGCCGAAACGGGCGGTCGGCGGCCTCCGAGGCCACGAGCCGGCGCCGGACCAGGCGCTGGAGCTCGCGCGGCCGGTCACGGAGCAGGGTCGGTCCAGTCGGTCCCACCATGCAGAGGCCATAGTCCGCGGTCGCGACCGTGACCTCGTGCAGCCGAAACGCCGCCTGCAGGCGCGGGTAGAGCTGCAACATGGCAAGGCCCACGAGCCCGAGTAGCAGCACGAAGCGCAGCCGAATCGGCGGCAGCGTAGCGTCTTCGCCCGACGCTCCGGTAGCAGTCGCGGCTGTGGCACTCATGAACCCGCTCAAACTAGCGAGCGGCAGCCAGTTCGGCCAAGATTCTAGGAGCTTACACGGCCTGTAGCCGCGGCTACGCCATCGTGCGCGGGATCTCGTCCGTCTTCAGGCGCTTGCGCCGGCGGCGAGCAGCCTCGCTCATCTTCTTGCGGCGCTTGACCGAGGGCTTCATGTAGTGGCGGCGGCGCTTCAGCTCACGCAGGATGCCTTCACCGGCCATCTTGCGCTTGAGGTGCTTGATCGCACGCTCGATACCCTTGTCGCCGACTTGGACCTCGAGCGGTTTACACTGAACGGATTCGCTGGGATTCGCCACGGGGACGGGGGATATGGCAGACCAGGCCCGGGATTGCAAGCTTAGTCCCGCCGTTTGGTGGGGTCCGGTCCTACCCAGCAAGCTTCTTCCCAGGATTTCTGCTAGTTCGGCGTCCTCCGCATGACCGACTCCCCGCGTAGCCGCCCGACCGGCGTCAAGGCCCCGCACGGCGCCAAGGAGCTGGAAATCGGCTGGGCGGACGGGCATCGCTCGCGTTTTCCCCATGAAATCCTGCGTGGCTACTGCCCGTGTGCTGGCTGCCAGGGCCATACAGGGGTCATCCAGTTCGTGGAGGGGGGCAACCTCGAGCTGCGCAACCTGGAGCAGGTGGGCAACTACGCGCTCGGCCTGGGCTGGGGTGACGGGCACGACACCGGCATCTACTCCTTCCGCTTCCTGCGTGCCCTCGGCGACCTGCTCGACGCACAGGGCGCCGAAGCCGTCAAAGGCATGGGCACCTTGCCCCGCATCTGAGGCGCTACCATGACGGACATCGTCGTCATCACGACCTCGTACCCACGCCGCAAGGGCGACGCGGAAGGACACTTCGTGAGCGCCGAAGTGCGCAGGCTCTGCCTACAAGGGCGCGTCACCGTGCTCGCACCCGGACGAGATCGCCCGTCGCTTTGGGGCGAGCAGGTCGTCGGCCTGCCAGGCAGCGACGCCTTCGGCTTTCCTGGCGCGCTCGAGAAGCTGAAGCAGCGCCGGCGGCACGTGCTCGGCGCGGCGCGCTTCGTCGCGAGCGCGAGCGACTGGCTGCGACGCGCGCCTACTCTGGATCGCGCCGTCGCGCACTTCCTGTTGCCCTGCGGCGTGCCCATCGCCACGCGTGGGTTGCGCGGCCGCTCGACCGAGCTCGAGGTCGTGGTGCACGGCAGCGACGCGCGCCTGTTCACCCGGCTGCCGGCCGTGCGGGGACTGCTCGGTCGTGACCTGATTCGAGCCGGCGCCCGGCTGCGCTTCGTCTCGAGCGAGCTCCAGAAGCTCGTGCTCCAAAGCTTGCCAGTCGAGCAGCGCGCCCAGCTAGCAATCGCCTCGCGCATCGAGGCTTCTCCGCTCGACTTCCAGGATGTGCCCGCGAAGGTCGACGCGCGGCGCCAGCTACAGCTCGACCCGGGCTCCAAGCTCGCGGTGATCGTGGCGCGGCTCGTGCCTGGCAAGCGCGCGGAGATCGCGCTCGAAGCCTGCCGCCGCGTCAGCAGCCTCACCTGCTACGTGATCGGCGACGGCCCCGAGCGCGGCCGACTCTCCGCCCTATTTCCGCACGCTCGCTTCGTCGGACACGTCGCACGTCCCGTGGCGCTCAGCTACATCGCGGCGGCCGACGTGCTGGTCTCGGCGTCGCTCCAGGAAGGCGCCCCCAGCGCAATTCGAGAAGCGCGCGCGCTCGGCACACCAGTCGTCTGTCTCGACGCCGGCGACTTGCGAAGCTGGGCGGCCGACGATCCGGGACTTTGCATCGCTCGACCTCGATGAAGGCGCGGCCACGCCGCGCCGGCTCGGAGGCGACACTAGGTCTTGATCTTCCACAGCAGCTCTTTCTTGATCGGCCCGGGCTCGTGAGAGCCGCGCTTGGGCGGCACGTAGCTGACCCAAAAGACTTCGGCCGAAACGATGCGGTCATCGGCGTCTGCGTAGCGCCGCAGGTAGCGGCGCAGGTCGTGGCGGTAGCGGCGGTTGCGGGAATTGCGCATGTTGAAGAGGTAGTCCGACACCGCGATGCTGTGAGGCACCACACCGCGCCGCACCTGCTCGAAATCGGGCGCCTGCCCCGTGAAGGGGTCGATGTGCCGGCCACTCTTGGTCACGGCGTCGATCACCATCGTGCCGTCCTCGTCCGGCGCGTTGGGCGCAAACATCGACCAGCCTTGCCACCCGCGCAGGTATGCCTTGTAAGCCAGGAGCCACTCGTGGTGGCCCGGCTTGAGCGCCTTCGGGATGGCGCGGTTCGACTGAAGCAGACTGCACAGCTCCACGACCAGCATCAGACCCAAGACGGCCTCGCGCAGCCTCGGCCCAAAGCTCCCGAGACCGAACCAGTCGAACCGGCGCGGTGGCGAGCTACCCCGCCAGCGCCGCAGCCTGCTCAAGAGCCGAGCGCGCTTTTGCGCCAGCCGCCAACCGAGTCGCCGCGGCAAGCGGCTCCGCACGGCGTCGAGCGCCCCGCCCGGCAGGCACAGCCAAACCAGACAGATCATCACGTACGAAAACGGACCGAGCGTGAGCGTCAGCGCGATGCCAGCGTGGAGCCCGAGCGCCAGCGCGAAGGCGATCGGGCGCGTGACCTCGATGCGCCACGGCCAGAGCAAAAGAAGCGGGAGCAGGAACTCGGTCCTGACCGTGAGCCAGCTGAAGAGCGGCGAGAACCAGGACGGCTGGTGCGCTGCCAGCCAGACCGCAAACGGCGTGTTGACCCGATGTTGCCAGAGCACCAGATGCACCGCATCGCCCGCGCGCCAGGTGTGGCCGGTCTTGTGCGCCGCGTTCAGCCAGTAGATGGCCGCGGCCTGCAGTAGCAGCGCCAGCGCCGCCAGGCTGACGAGCGGCGCCCTGCGCTGTTTTCGCGCGCGCAACCGACTCGCGAGATTCGGAAGTCGGGCCTCGCACCGCAGCGCATCGACTGAAAACCAGTCCCCGAGCGGCAAGAAGAGTGTCCAGCCGAGGAGCAGGATCACGCAGGTCGTGCCGCCGTCCTCGAAGAATAGATTGCGCGCGTTCAAGCTGGCGTAACAAATCAGCGCCAGCACCTGCATGACGCGCGTGTAGAGCCCCGCAGTGTAGAGCGCGAAAACCAGCGCCATGGCTACGAAGGCAACCTGAACGGCCTGCCCACTCGTCAGCTCGAAGAGCAAGGAGAACTGACTCGAATCCTGCGGTACCTTGCGCAGCGCCTGGCTCGAAAGCACGCCGTCGCTCGACCACAAAAGCGCCGCGTCCGGAAAGCGACGCAGCAGGTCGTAGAGCAGCACCCCGCCGAACAGGATGCGGAAGCCGCCGAGCACTCGGCGATCCAGAAGCAAGTAGCTCGTCCGAAAGAGGCCCTTCAACTCCGCCTGCTCTACCACGGTCGGCGCGCCGCTTCTCGAGCTCGTCCCCGCCAGGTAATCAGCCGCGGGCAGTGCCGCGAATGCGCGGCAGGAGCTCGGCGAAGTTACAGGGCTTCGTGCGGATATCGAGCTGCGGCAAGATGATTTTCTCGAGGGCGAGCTTGACCGCGCCAGTCGAGCCAGGCAGCGCGAACACCAGCGTGCCCCCGCACAGCGCCGCCTCGGCGCGCGACTGGATCGTCGCCGCCCCGATGTCGGCGTACGATAGGTCGCGAAACAGCTCGCCGAAGCCGGGAATCCACTTGGTCACCAGCGGCGTTAGGGCTTCCGGCGTCACGTCGCGCTGGGTGATGCCGGTTCCACCTGTAGCGATCACCACGTCCACCGCTTGGTCCGCGATCAGCGCCGAGAAGGTGCTCTTGAGCACCGTGAGCTCGTCGGGCATGATCTTGCGGAGCGCCAAGAGGTGCCCGGCTGCCCGCACGCTCTCGACGATCAGGCCCCCGCTCCTGTCGGTTTCGAGCGTTCGGGTGTCGCTCACGGTCAAAACGGCGATGCGCAGCGGGGAAGGCGTGGACAAGGCGCCCGAACGCTAGCATTTTTGAGCCATGCCGCCGCGCGCGCTGCTTGCCTGGACACTGCTCTTTGCCGCGAGCGCCTGCGCCGCACCGCTTCCAGAACCCCCGTCTCCCGATCCGCCCCTCCCGAAGCCACGCCCAGCGTCCAGCGCGCCCGCGGCCGCGCCGCCCCTCACGTCCCTCACCCCTCCGCCGACTAACCCCTCACCCCCAACCCCTCACCCCTCCGCGAGCCCCTCCCCCCGCCGCACCTTCGCCGGCGGCGGCCCTGCCAGCGTCGCCGGCAAGCACGGCATCGTGACCTCGAGCGAAGCCCAGGCCACACGCGCCGGCGTCGCAGTGCTGGAGCGCGGCGGCAACGCGGTCGACGCCGCGGTGGCAACCGCCTTCGCGCTGGCCGTCACGCACCCGAGCGCGGGCAACATCGGCGGCGGTGGTTTCATGCTCGTTCGCCCTGCCGGCCCTGAAGCCCTGACGACCGCGTTCGACTTTCGTGAGACCGCTCCTGCCGCTCTCACCCGCGAAGGCTTCGATCGCATGCAGCTCGGCGGAGCCAAGGGCGGCGCGGCCGCCGGCGTTCCGGGCAGCGTCGCCGGCCTGCTGTTGGCGCACCAGCGCTTCGGCAAGCTGCCGCGCGCCGACATCGTGGCTCCGGCGCTCGAGCTGGCGCAGAAAGGCTACGTCCTCGGCCGCCGCCAGGCCGAGCTGCTCGCCGCCAGCTTCAAAGACCTCGTCAAAGATCCTGCGCTCGCCAAGCGCTTCGGCAGCAAAGACAAGAAACCCAAGGGTCAGGGCGCTCGCATCACCCAGCCCGAGCTCGCTCAGGCGCTACTGCGCATTCAAGAGGATGGCGCCGCGGGCTTCTACACCGGTCCCACAGCCGTTGCTCTGGCGCGCGCCCCGGGCTCGCTGATCCGTCCGGTCGATCTCGAACGCTACCGCGTGGTCGAGCGCATTCCACTTCGTTCCAGTTACCGTGGCCTGCAAGTCGAAACCATGCCGCCGCCCTCGGCCGGCGGAGCAGCGCTCACGGAAATACTCGGTTTGCTCGAACGTCTCGCGGCGCACGACAAGGGCGGCGTCGAAGAGATCCATCTCTTCCTCGAAGCCTCGCGCCGCGCCCAAGCCGAGCGCCGCTTCGGCGTCAGCGATCCGGACGGGCTCGACCCAGCCGCGCAGCAGCAAGCCCTGTCACGCTTCCTCGATCCGCAAGCGCTCCTGGCGCGCGCGCCCATCGATCACCACCGCGCGACGCCTTCCCGCACGCTCGCCCCTCTCTATCCAGGCGCTGTCGAAGAAACCGAGCAGACCACGCACTTGTCGGTCGTGGACGCGCAAGGCATGGTGGTCAGCCTCACCACCACCATCTCCGCGTCCTTCGGGGCCAAGCTGACCGCGCCCGGCACCGGCATCATCCTCAACAACTCGGTCGCCTCGTTCAGCCGCTTCGGCCCCAACCAACCCGCCCCCGGTCGCCGCACCACCAGCTCGATGGCGCCCACGCTGGTGCTCGACCAGGGCCAAGTCGTGATGGTGCTCGGCACCCCCGGCGGCGACACCATCCCGAGCACCATCGCGACCGTGCTGCGTCACGTCGTCGACCACAACTTCCCGCTCGACCAGGCGGTCGCGGCGCCGCGCATCCACCAAAGCTTCCTGCCCGATCGCGCGCGCTTCGAAACCAAGCGCCCGCTCGACCCGGCCCTCGTCGCCGCGCTCAAAGCCCGCGGCCACGACGTCAGCGGCTCACACCTGGCGATGGGCGACTCCAACGACCTACTGATCGACGACGGCCAAGCCTTTGGCGTCGCGGATCCGCGGGGCGGCGGCCTGGCTCTCGCCGCCAAGCCCGCTTCTTCGATGAAATAAGGTCTTCGATCGCCTCGTTGATCAGCTTGCTCGGCGCGAATCTGGTTCGGCTGAGCAGCTCCGAGCCTGACGGCAGTGGGCGGCACTGCCTTCCAAGCCGGCCCGAGTATTCTCGTCTAATCGCCCATCTGGGGCAGCTCGGCGCTGCGCCGGATCTCGCTGAAGAAGTACTCGCCGATCTGGATCGCTTCCAAAATCCGCGGCTCGCTGCTCCCCGCCAGGTTGATCAGCTCCTTCGGATCTTGCTTCAGATCGAAGACCTCGGTGGTGTGCTGCGGTCGATTGAAGATGACCTTGCGGCCATCATCGAAGCACAGCGCCTGCACGTAGCGACCCGTGTCGATGGCGATTGGCCGCTCGAGCTTACGAGACGTGTCGGCAACCACCGGCAGCAAGCTCTGACCCATCCAGAAACCCGGTGTCGGAAGGTCGAATAGGTCGAGCACGGTAGGACCGATGTCGACGCCAGAGACCTGCACGTCGAGCTCCTGCGGCTCGCGTCCCGGCAAATAGAAGAAGAAGGGCACGTGAACCGCTTCTTCGTAGACCGTTCGCGCATGAGCGGTGGTGCCGTGCTCACCGAAAGCTTCGCCATGATCCGCGGTGACGATGAGGTAGGTGCGGTCGCCGAGGCCGCGCTGTTCGAGGAAGCGACGCAAGCGCCTCAGTTGACGATCCACCAGCGCGACCTCGCGTAAGTAGCGCTCGAACGGCGTGCCCTTCTTGCCGCCCAGATCGTAGGGCTGGTGCGGCTCGATGAAGTGCGCGTAGACGAAGAGTGGCGCGTCACCAATCTGCTCCAGCTCCGCGATGACGGCGTCGATATTGCCGGTCGCGGGCTTGCCGCGCGGCACGTGGACCTCTTTGGTGAAGCCGACCCCGATGCCGTAGCTGCCGCGCAGTCGCCCCTGGCTACCGGCGACCAGCACCGTCTTGACGCCCGCCGCTGTGATCAGCTCGGGAAAACGCGGCCCCGGCTCGATCAGCGGACGCTGGGGATTGCTGCGTTGCCATTGCATCTGCGAGTAGTACTTGCCGGCAAACACCGTCGCCATCGTGGTCAGGGTCGAGGCGGTCGGCGAGCGCGCGCGGTTGAAGTAACTGGAGACCGAGCGCAGCCGTACCAGCTCCGGCAAGCTCTTGCGGTACTCTTCGCTTTCGAGCAGGTCCGCGCGAAATGCGTCGACGGTGAAAAACAGCACGATGGGGGGCTTGCTGGGTGCGATGGCACGAGTCGGCGCGACTGGCGCCACGCCACGTCGGTCGCGAAACCAGGGCGAGTCGCGGAAGCGCTGGGGCACCAGCTCGACCTCCAGGCGCTGCTCGTCCGAAAGCAGCCCGGAGAGCAGCGGTGGCAGCACCGAGCTCGGTAGCTCGTGCAAGCGCACCCGCACGTCGCCTCGCGCTGGCAACGCGACCGATAGCGCGCTCGCCAGCAGCGCCGCGCCCAGCACCGCGAGCTCGGCGCGCCGGCTCCATGCCATGAGCGACAACCCGCAAACCGCCTGCGCGATCAGCAAGGCCGCGAGCCACGCTCCCATCAGGTGACAGGCAAAGTAGTCGTTGGGCAGAGTCAGGCCATTGAGCACGGCGAGCCCGGCCCCCACCAGGGCCATAGCCCCGCGCCAGACCGGATGCCCCGGCAGCGGGATGAGACGCGTCGCACCGAGCAGCACCCCCAACACCACGGCCAGGCCAAGCGTCAGCGCCCACTGCGGGTAACCCGTGCGCTCTGCCAGATTCGAAACATCACCACTACCAGTGAGCAAGCCGACGGCCAGCACGCCGGCGCCGAGTAGCACGCTTTGGAGCGACGGGCGCTCGAGCCGCTGCAGCTCGAATCGAGCTCGTAAGCGCTCGACCGCGCGCACAGCGAGCCAGGAAATGACACCCGGCACCAGCAGCAATCCGGCGTCATACGCGTGATGCAGCGCGCGCACCTTACCGGAGGCCGCCGGCAACACGGCCGCGATCAGGACCTGATTCAGTAGCGCCAGGCAGACCCACGCCAGCAGCTGCGCTCCCGCGGACGAGATACGCTGAGTCGCCTCCCGCGCCGCAGGGGCCTCCTCCCTGACGACGCCCTCGGGCGAGCTTGGTTCGAGCGCACTTTCGACCACGTCCCGGCCACACCGTAACACGAATGTCACGCATCTGCCGCATTTACGCGGATTTTCGTCACAAACGCGGGGCCTCCAGCCCCCTTCGAGTTTACTCGGGGGCGGAGATCACGGACGGCTCAGCAGAGAGCCGGTCTGACCGACACTACCTACTCGTATCCCAATCGATGCAACGCATCGAGCACTACCAGCGAGAAGCCAGCGGCGAGTGGCGCTACCGGGTCGTCGAGGCCGGCGGACGCGTCACGCTGGCAAGCGGCGCCTCAATCGACATCGACACCGTGTATGACGGCGTGCTCGAGCTGGCAGGCGAGTAGCGGCAAAAACCAGGCTTTTCTTGCGCAGCGCGAGCCCGTAGTGTTCAGCTGCCGGGCGCAGCCATGCGGCTGGCACCGGGCTCGAGTCTCGGAATGATACTGCGTCAATCAGTTGTCACTCTTCTCATCACCCTCGCTGCGTACAGCGCGGCGAGCTGGGCGCAGGCCGCCCCGACGTTCGAGCGCGTCCTCGACAAGCCGTGCCGCGCGCTCGCGCTGGATCGAGAGCCGTATTGGGCCGCGCTAGGCGACGACGTCGCCACGGTCGGCGACGAGCGCGGCGTTCACGAGGAGAAGTTACCAGACGCCTTGCGTGGTGCGGACAAGGAGCTCGGCATCTATTTCGGTCGCGACTACCGGATCCGCATCGCTGGCACCGCCCACACCGCCAAGCGTGACGAGGCGCGTTACTACCGTTCATTGCCCGGCGGCCTGCGACCCGCCCACGACGAGCTTGGCCCGCTGGGCAAGACAGGAGCCCCAGCGCTCTTCACTCTGCTGGGCACAGCGGATCCCGAGATCGTGTGCCGGGCCGGCATGAGCTGCTTGATCAAGACGATCAAAGGTTGGAGCAAGGCTTCGGCTCCCGCGGGGCTCGAGCGCGTTGGCCTGTCGATCGGCGGCGGCTGGGCCATCGCGGGTCCGAGCTTCTACAAGCTCGAGAAGGATTGGGTCGCGCTGCCGGCTGGTCCCTGGAGGAAGGCGTCGGATGGCTTCCGGCGCGAAGATCGCGCCTGCGTCATCGAACGCGACGCCAATCGCATGCACCATTTCGACGGCAAGGCCTGGTACAGCTCGACGGCGCCGGTGTTGGGCCCGCGCTCGCTGTGGGGCGGCTCGGAATCGCTGTGGATCGCTGGCGACGCCGGCGTCTCCGTCTGGCGCGACGGTGCTTTCAAAAAGACATCGGCGCCGACCGAAGCCGTGCAAGTACTCGGCCGCTCCGAAACCGACGTCTGGATCTGCTCCGCGCAAGGCGTCTTCCGCTCGCGTTAGCGCACCCTAATGGTACGCCCATGCGGCGAGCATCCCGGCGTGGACGTCGCATGGTCCATCGTTCTCCCGGCGCTGACTCCGGTTGACATGTTCGTCTGGTTGGGCTGCCGCCCTGCAGCTCGCCTCGCAGAAGCTTCCGTGTCGTAGCCAGGCCTAACCACCTGGGGCCGGGACCTCGGTCGGCACACGTCGGCGCGCCCCACGCACCTTGCTAAGCGGCCGCACCCGGCCCAAGCCAACAAGAGCTTCTGTACAAACCTTGGTAAGTCAAGCTTTCCTTCCCCCAAATCGAAGCATCGAGACCCGTGACCCGTTTTGCACGCGACTAACACTACTGCCGCAGACTTTGGCAAGAGCAGATCACGATCGGCGTGAGCGGGAACGAGCCACGAGACAAAAACTGGCGAGGCCAGAGCGGTTTCGTCGTTGGCTAGGAGAGTCGCTGGGCCCGGTGGAGCGCCCGCTC
>DATEDZ010000128.1:0-26624 GCA_035281385.1 Polyangiaceae bacterium | reverse complement strand
TGGATCAATTTCCTGGGCGACGGCCCGCCAGCGCTCGCGCTCGCGCTGGACAGCAGCAAGAGCGTGCTGCTCGAGCCACCGCGTGCACCGAAGGCTCCCCTGCTCGAACCGGTTGCGGCTCGCTTCGTGATTGGCGATGGGCTGGTCAAAGGAGGATTGGGGCTTTCGCTGCTGCTGATCTTGCCGAGCCTGGGCGTAGGTACCCTTGCGACTGCCACTGCGGTCTTCTTCTATGAAGGCGTAGCCAAGCTGCTCAGTATGTTTCCAGCGCGCCGGCTCGGCGGGACGCTTCGACCGAACCGCTGGGTCCTGGCTGCCACGGTTGCTTCGATTGCGCTGCAGCTGGCGTGCATCGGGTTACCTCCGCTCCGCGAGATGATGGGACTCACGGTGCTTGGCGCGCTGCCGTTGGTCGTGGTGACGCTCGCGCTGCTTTCCACCTACCTGCTGGGAGAGCTGCTCTTGCACGTCCTTCGTGCGCCGCGCCAAGGCTCTCGGCTGGTCGGTCTGCGAACATGAGGCAAAACTCACATTTTACGATCTCTTTCCTGGGTGCCGCCGAAACCGTCACGGGTTCTCGCTACCTCGTCGAGTCCGAAAGCTCGCGCGTGCTCGTCGATTGCGGCCTATTTCAGGGGTACAAGAAGCTCCGCCAGCGCAACTGGGCTCAGCCGGGTTTCGAGCCGGCGAGCGTCGAAGCCGTGGTCCTCACGCACGCCCACCTCGACCACGCCGGTTACTTGCCGCGCCTCGTCAAGGCGGGGTTCAGGGGGCCGGTCTATTGCACTCCGGGGACCCGGGACTTGCTCCGTATCCTCTTACCTGACGCGGGGCACCTGCAGGAAGAAGAGGCGCGCCTGGCTCTGCGGCTCGGGTACTCACGGCATCAACCACCCGAACCGCTCTTCACGCGCGAAGAAGCCGTGCGTTGCCTCGAGCTCGTGCAAACACGAGACTACGCCGCTCCGTTTCCCATCACGAGTGAGGTGCGTGGCACGTTTACGCGTGCAGGGCACATTGTGGGCTCGGCTTGCTTGGCGCTCGAGCTGAGCGGCGTGCGGCTCGCCTTCTCGGGTGATCTCGGTCGGCCGCACGACCCCATCATGAGCTCTCCGGAGCCGCCGCCCGCCTGCGACTACCTGGTCGTGGAATCCACTTATGGTGAACGGCGCCATCCCCAGGAGTCTCCGGAGGTCGAGCTCAGCCAGGTGATTCGCGAGACCGCGGGGTGGAGCGGAGTCGTGGTGATTCCGGCGTTTGCCGTGGGGCGAGCACAGAGCGTCTTGCACCTGGTCGCTCGCCTGATGCAGAGCGGCGCTATTCCAAAATTGCCCGTTTTCCTTGACAGCCCGATGGCGATTGACGCGACGACTATCTTTCGAAATCACGCCGAGGATCACCGTTTGTCACGTCAGGAATGTCTGCAGATGTGCTCGGTCGCCCGCTACGCCAACACGGCTGACGACTCGAAGGCCATCGACGCTACCGAAGGTCCTATGGTCATCATTTCGGCCAGCGGCATGGCGACCGGCGGGCGCGTCCTCCATCATCTCAAGCGCTTTCTGCCCGAACGCAAGAACACGGTTCTGTTGGTCGGCTACCAATCCGCGGGAACGCGCGGTCGCTCGCTGGAGGACGGGGCCGAGGAGCTCAAGATCCACGGCCAGTACGTGCCAGTCAGGGCCAGCGTTCGAAAATTGGACGGCCTTTCGGCTCACGCCGACTACGCTGAGATCATCGAGTGGCTGCGTGGCAGCGCCCGCAGGCCATCGCGCGTGTTCGTGACGCACGGGGAGCCGGCTGCCTCCGATGCCTTGCGGCGCCGGCTGCGGGATGACCTCGGCTGGGAGGCCGTCGTGCCCGATCATGGAGCGCGCTACCCGCTCGCGCAGCACTGAGCTGTTTCAACCCGTTGCGGCTGGATCGGCTGCTTCTCCCACGCCACAAGGGCCGTCTCGACAAATTCGCCGACCTGCACCGCCGGGCTGCGCTTGACGTCGGCCTCGCGCATCGCGAGCTTGGCCAAGGGCGCGCTGGCCGCCAGAGCCGCCATCTCGTCGAGCACGCTTTCGGCACCTCGCTCAGCGCACGTCGCAAACAAAGCAATCTGACTCAGGGACTTCCCGTACTGCTTCAGAAAGCCGCGCACCGGGCTGGACAAGGCTCGGTTCCAAATGGGGCTGCCAACGAAGACGAGGTCGTATTCCTCAGGGCTAACCGTCAGCGGCAACGGATTGGAGGCGACGCGGTAGGTGCCCTCGTAGCCAGATCGAATCCAGCCGATGACGCCAAGCCGGGACCTGCTCTCGCGCAGCTCTTCGAGATCTGCGTGGGTCGCGTGAGCAATCGACTCGGCGAGCTTGCGCGTAGTTCCGGTTCGCGAGAAGTACACGACAAGGACCTTGGGTCGCGTCGCAGTTTCCATGTGGGATATGGCTGCAAGGCTTGGACCAAGCGTTGCCCACATATGCGCATCTTCCACACGAAGGTTTGCGCACAAATTGCGTGCTCGGGGACTTCGCCGGCACGACTTGCGCCGGGTGCGCGAGCACGGTCACAGCGCAGCCGCGAAACGGCCTGACGTCCGGCAGGCACGTCCCCTGCATCGGAGTCTTAGGTCAATCATGAGAGTCCTCGGCGCGCTGTTCTTGTTCCTGCACGGCATTGCTCACCTCGTCGGTTTTCGAGCCGCATTCTGGCCCGCTTCGGTGCCAAGCAGGTCGTCCTTACTCGGTGGTCTCGTGGAGATTGGCTACTTGAGTGGTCGGGCGTTGGGCGTGGCGTGGTTGCTCGTGGCCGTGGGCTACCTGGCAGCTGCTGGCCTGATCGTCTCCAAGGGCCCCGGCTGGACCACGCTCGTGTTTTGGGTCACGGCGGCGTCGCTGGTGATGTGCGTCCTATTCTGGCCGGAAGCGAGGATTGGACTGTACATCGACCTGGCAGTGCTGCTCACCGTGTTCGTCGTGTCACGGAGTAGCTCGGAGCACTTGGCTGAGACGTTTCGGGAAGAAGTTGAGCGTGCAGCGCTTCCCACTCCCGCCCACAAAGCCGACCTGGTGACTGAGCAGTCTATCGAAACGCTGCCCGAGCCCGTCAAGCGCTACTTGCGCTTCATGGGGGTGATTGGCAGGCCGCGCGATTGGTCCTTCAAAGCGCACTTCAAGGCACGCTTCAGGCGTGAGCCGGGTGAGTGGTTGCCTTGCGAAGCTCTGCAGTACGACACGCGGCTCAAGCTGTCGCGGCTTTTCTACATGCAGCTTTCGCTCAACGGGCTACCGGTCACGGTGCGTGACACCTACCTCGCCGGGCGGGGCAGCATGCGAGCCAAAGCTCTGGACCTGTTTCCCGTGGTGGACGGCAACGGCCATGAGATCGACGTGGGCGAGCTGGTCACGTACCTGAACGATGCGATCTTGATGGCGCCATCGCTATTGCTTGGGCCGGAGACGACCTGGCAGGAGGTCGATGCGAATTCGTTCGATGTCACGCTGCGTGATGGGTTGTTGAGCGTCAAGGCACGTGTCTGGCTCGATCAGCGCGGAGCACCCACCGACTTCAGCACGACTGATCGCTTCTTCGATCAACCGGATGGCAAGCGCGTCCAAACCGAGTGGCGGACGCCCGTGAGAGGCTGGCAACGGGCGGGTGGAAGGCAGCTTCCCACGCGCGCAGAAGCCGTCTGGCAGCTGCCCGGCGGTCCCTTTGTGTACGCCGACTTCAGCTTCGATCCTGCCCGTGTTGCGTTCAACGTCCCTCCCCATTGAAGAGGCAGTCATGGCCCAAACTGCACCCCTACCACACCTGTTCGGACGCTTTACGGCAGTCATTCGCGATCACGCCAACATCGGCAAGACGCTGGAGCAGCTACACGCGATGTGTGCAGTGCTCGACAGCCGACGAGCGGCACTCCCGCGCGAGCTGATGCCAGGGCGCTTGATGTTCAGGTTCTATCAAGAGCTCTCCGAGCACTTTGCCACCGAAGAAGCGGACGCCTACTTCGGCACCGTTGGCGACGAGGAGCCAAGCCTCGCGTCGCAGATCGAAGCGCTCAAGGCCGAGCATTGGCGCATGCTGTACGCCGCTGACATGCTGTGTGGCATGGCCGTCGATCGCTCACGTTGGCGAGACATGCCAGGTCCTGTTCGGGAGCTGATGACGCAGCTCGAGCAGCACGAGCGTGCTGAATCCGCCCTGCTTCGGGATCTGTTTCATCCTGCGCCCTGACGGTCGACATTTTCGCCGTCCACCAGCCTCTGAAGCACGCCGAGCGCACCCAAGATCTTTTGTACGAACGAGCTAGCATGCTCAATCAAAGTGAAGCGCGGGTGCCGGGACCACAATGCCCGGAGTCGTCGGTCGAGCGCTACGGCCTCTGCCAGCGACTCGCATCGCACCGGATTGCCACCTTCGATCGACAGTCCGGCGACCGCCGCGGTCTCGAAGAAGACCACTGCGTCGTAGCGCGAAAGCTCGGTCTCGAGCGTCGTGCCGAGCGAATGAAAGAACGCCTCCTCCCCGTCGTTCCAATAGGCAGCGCCATCGACGGTGCCACGGTCACAAAGCAGGGTGCGATCCGGATAGAGTGCAGACTGAACGTCCTCGAGATTTCGCTGAACGTGGAAGATCGCCGACTGCGCAGCACGGTTAGCGTCCCATTGCTGCGAGCGTGGAAAGCCGCCCGCAAATAGAATCGGTGCGGCTTCTGGCACGACTACCACGCGACTGCCGAGCTCGCGACGGAGCAGATCCGCCGCCGTGGTCTTGCCGCCACCGGGGCCGCCGGTCAGCACGATGCGTTTGCGCTTCTGCATGGGCATTTGCGCCGTTCTAGACACTGCCACGCTCCTCCCTCAGCACGCGATGGAAGCACAATGGCTCGGGACTCGGCTCGCTGGTGCATTGGAAGCCGACGCTCCGGAGCAACTGCTGCATGCGGCGATTGCCGGGCATCACGTATGCCTTGACCGTGCGGACCCCGGCTGTGGCTGCGCCGCGCAATAAGTGATCGAGCAGCCGCGAGCCTACGCCCTTGCCCTGCCAGGCATCGGTCACGGTCACGGCTAGCTCTGCCGCGCCACTGCGGGGTTCGAGATCCGTGCGTGCGATTCCCAATAGCTCGTCGGTATCGAGCGCACACGCCACGAAGGCCTGGCTGCGAGCATCGTCCAGCTCGACCATACGTAGCACCTCCTGGCGCGGATGGGACTTGGTATGCCCAAAGAAGCGGAAGAAGGTGCTCTCGTCCGAAAGACCGTAGAGCAGGTCTTGGAGCGCGTCCTCGTCCGAGACTCGCACCGGACGAATGCGGATCTGTTCACCCGACTTCAAGCACTCCAGTCGCTCTGCCGGTCGAGGATGGGGGCTGGGCAAGGGGTGGTCCGGTAGCAAGAAGTGTCGACCCTTGGCTTCATTCAACAGGTCCGCGCGCACGTCGGGATGGGCGATCTCGATCAGGGCCGCGGCGCGCTCGCGGATGCTCTTGCCCCAAAGCTGGGCAATCCCATACTCCGTGACGACATAGTGCACATCGCCGCGGCTCGTTACGACACCAGCACCGGCTGCCAGCACGCTCACGATGCGACTCTTCTTGCCGTGGTCAGCGGTGGCCGGGAGCGCAATGATAGGTTTGCCGCTGGCGCTGCGTGCGGCGCCACGGATGAAGTCGACCTGTCCGCCGATGCCCGAAAAGAAGCGACCGCCGATCGAGTCGGCAGCCACTTGTCCGGTCAGATCGACCGATACAGCCGAATTGATAGCCACCATGCGTGAATTCTTGGCAATCACGAACGGATCGTTCGTGAAATCGCTGGGCTGCAGCTCGAGCTCTCGATTCTCGTTTACCCAGTCGTAGAGCTCTTGGCTGCCCATCACGAAGGAAGTGACCATCTTGCCGGGAAGGAGCGTCTTGCGGCGACCATTGATGACTCCGGCCTTTGCGAGCCGCATCAGCCCGTCCGAAAACATTTCAGTGTGGACCCCCAGGTCATGGCGCGAGCCGAGTGCGCTGAGGATTGCGTTGGGGATACGGCCGATGCCAGCTTGGAGTGTGGCCCCATCCGGCACTAGCGTCGCGACGAGCTCGCCGATCTGGATGGCCGCAGCGTCCGGCTCCTCTGGTCGCAGCGCGAACAGCGGCGTGTCGAGCGGCACCAGCATGTCTAGCTTGGCCACCGGCACGCGCGATCTGCCTTGGGTGACCGGCATGTGAGCGTTGACTTGTGCGATGATGAGACTGGCTGACTCGACGGCAGCCTGGACCACGTCGACCGATACCCCCAAGCTCACGTCGCCACGCTCGTCGGGTACGCTGACCTGCAGCAGCGCGACGTCGATCTTGACCCGTTGGCTGCGGACCAGCCCCGGGATCTCGGACAGAAACACAGGTACGAAATCGGCTCGCCCGCTCTGCACGGCTTCGCGAACGTTGGGGCCGATGAAGAACGCCTTGTGCCTGAACCTTGTCTCCATCTCGGGCGCCACGTACGGGGCCGGACCGAGTGTCAGAATGTGGACGATCTCGTTGTCGACCAAGTGCCCGCCTTCCGAGACCAAGGCCTCGACGAGCGCAGCGGGCTCGGCCGCTCCGGAGCCGATGAAGATGCGTTGCCCGGGTTCGATGCGGCCGATGGCTTCGGCAGGTGTCGCCAATTTGTGAGCGTAGCGCTCGCGCCAACCGGTCACGGATTGGCTCGCGTCGAGTCATGCCTGGTCGCTCGAGCCACTGCCTTGTTCGCGGCGGCGATCGTGAAGCGAACGGTCTCCTTGAGCATTGTCACGATGCGATGCTGCACTGCGACAGATGCCTTCTCGCCTGCAAAGCGATATAGGGTCCGGTCTTCCCGTTCGGCATGCTCGTGCAAGACGCGAATCAGCTCGCTGATCGCAGGCTGGCGCGCGGCGTGGAGATCGATCGCGACACCCAGCTCGGAAACGAGGCGGCGGATCTGCTCATGCTCGCTTCTGGTGCAGTTTACTTGTGCAGGGTGGCTAGCTGCGACCAGCGGCAACAGGTATTGCTCTTCGGCCTCGAGGTGTGCGAGCAAGCGGCGCTCGACCTCGGCCCACGTGGCCTGGAGGGCGTCCCTGCTGGGGGCGCACGCATCGTCGGACAGCCGCCAGAGCAGGGAGTTCAGCTCTCGGTGGTCTTGGTCGAGACGCTGCTGGATTGGGTTCATGCCTGGCATATGGCAAGCCTCATGCCGAGCGCTTGCCGCGTGTTTCTAGGGGGGTTTTGTAGCTGATTCTCGCGAGGGCCGCACCATCTGCGCCCGAGCGCACTTCTTGCGCTTGGCTGCTGGGCGAGTCCAGCGGGCCCCGGTCAATTCGAGCGTTGCCAAGGACATGAAGAGGCGCAGCTAGCGGCACACAAGGTGCACTCGCCCTTTATGGTGCGAGCTTCCCCGTTCATCTTGGTTGCAGCGCTCCTGATTCCGACCGTGAGCCATGCGGAGCCGCGAGCACGTTCGACGCTTTCGACCGAAACACGCCGTTCGATCTGGAGAGACTCTTGGCCGAGCATTTCCTGGATCGAAGGCAGCGCAGCGGTGGCGGGTGGGGTTGCGACGCTCGTCTTGGCCCTGCAGCCCCCTCCACCAGAGCCGCGCTGGCAGGGTGGCATTCTGTTCGACGACGCCGTGCGCGGCACGATGCGCCTGGAGTCCGCGAGCGCGCGCCGGCACGTGCGCAGCATGGGAGACTTGCCGTACTACGCCGCGCCGGCGATTCCACTGCTAGTCGACCCGCTGCTGGTGGCCTGGGGCATTCACGGTGACCCGAAGACGGCCTGGAATCTGGGCTTCATGGGCCTCGAAGCCTTTAGCTACACGGGCCTACTGTCGTTTCTATCCACGCGGAGCTCGCTGCGCGAAAGACCGGACTCGACGGAGTGTCGTCGTCAGCATCCGGATGGGGCTGGATGCCAAGTCGACACCGAATCGTTCTGGAGCGGGCACACCTCGATTGCCGCGGCCTCTGCAGGGCTGGTATGTGCCAATCACCGTTACTTGTCGCTCTGGGGGCATCCCGCTGCGGACGCGACGGCTTGCATTTGGGCGGCAAGCGGCGCGCTCTTTACCGGTGTTTCCAGGCTCTCGGCTGACCGACACTACGCGACGGACGTGATAGTTGGCTTGGGCGTGGGTTTCGGTATCGGTTACGCGGTGCCGGTGCTCTTCCACTACTCGCGCAACAACACCGACGTGACCGTATCGGTGGCGCCCTGCGAGGGCAGCTGCTTGAGCGTGACTGGCTCCTTCTGACGTCGGTAGAAACGCGCCTTGTTCAGCTCGACGGCTGCTGCGTAAAGCACCGTGATGGCGAGCAGCGCACCCAACGTCTTGGGTGAAAACGGCGCAAAGCCCAGGCTGGTGGCCCACGGCATGAACGGCACGGCGATGGCCAGCAGCGCGACGAGGGCCGTACTGACGAGCACGAACGTTCCCGGTCGACTCCGGTAGAAGGGCCGTCGTGTTCGAATCAGGAGCGCCACCAAGATCTCGGTCAAGAGGGACTCCACGAACCAGCCGCTGCGAAATACCGCGGGGCTGACCGCCAGCCACAGCAGTGTGCCGAACGTCAGAAAGTCGAAGATCGAGCTGATCAGACCGAACTCGAGCATGAACCGACCGATGAAACGCATGTCCCAACGCCGCGGTCGACTCACGAGCTCGTCATCCACACCGTCCGCCGCCAGGCCCAAAGCGGGGATGTCGGACAAGAAATTGTTCAGCAAGATCTGCCCCGCCAAGAGCGGCAGGAAGGGCAGCCACAACGACGCCACGGCCATGCTGATCATGTTGCCGAGGTTGGCGCTCATGGTCATGAGCACGTACTTGAGGGTGTTGGCGAAGGTCTTGCGGCCTTCCTGGATGCCCCTCCGAATCACGTCCAGGTCTCGCTCGAGCAGCACGAAGTCGGCAGTTTCACGCGCGACGTCGACCGCATCATCGACGGACAGGCTGGTGTCGGCCGCGTGCATGGCTGGCGCGTCGTTGACACCGTCGCCCAGGAAACCCACCACGTGCCCCACCTTCTTGAGCGCCCGGATGATGCGCTCTTTCTGATTGGGATCCACCTCTACGAAAAGGTCGGTTCGCTCGGCTATCTGCCACAGCGCTTCGTCATGAAGTCCCTCCAGCTCAGCACCGGTCAAGACGCGCTCGGCGCGCATTCCGACCAGCCCCGCCACGTGCTGAGCCACGAGCTTGCTGTCCCCGCTGATGAGCTTGACGGTCACGCCCAGCTTCGACAGATCGCCGAGCGCCTTGGCCACGCCAGCTTTGGGCTGATCGAGGAACGTCAGGAAGCCGTTGAAGGTCAGGCCTGCCTCGTCATTGCGACTATAGCTGTCGAGCAGCTCGAGCCTGCGCGTCGCGACCGCCAAGACGCGGATGCCTCGAGCAGTCCAATCCTGATAGCGCTCTTCGAGCAGCGCGCGCTTCTGATCGTCGAGCGGCGTGTCGTCGTCCAAGCGCGTGCACACCTGAAGCACGTGATGAAAGGCCCCCTTGCTGATCAGGCTGGCACCCTGGTCACGGCGGACGACCACGCTGACGCGCTTCCGGGTGAAGTCGAACGGAATCTCGGCCAGTTTCTCGGACGCGCTTCGCGCGGGGCACGCTTCGAGGATCGCGTCGTCGAACGGGTTCTTGAGCCCCGTCTCCAGAGCGGCGTTTTCGACCGCCAGTTGCAGAGCTTGGACTGATGGCTCACCCGTTGGTCCATAGGCACCTTCCAGCCGCACCACGCCCTCGGTCAACGTGCCGGTCTTGTCGGTGCACAGCACGTCCATACTGCCCAAGTTTTCGATGGCATTGAGGTGCCGCACCAGCACGCCGTGCTCGGCCATCTGCTTGGCGCTGCGGCCCAAG
This sequence comes from Polyangiaceae bacterium, assembly GCA_035281385.1. Lineage (GTDB taxonomy): Bacteria > Myxococcota_A > Polyangia > Polyangiales > Polyangiaceae > PMG-095. The sequence continues at coordinate 16,755 of DATEDZ010000128.1, read as the reverse complement.
TTCACGCTCAGGATGGCCGGCAGAAGCTCGGGGCTCAGTCCCACCGCCAGCGCGATCGAGAACAGCAGCGTCTCGATGGTCGGCCGCCCGCGCACCAAGTGCACCAGGAAGACCGAGACCATCATCACCACCATGACGCTCGTGAGCAGGTAGCCGAAACGCAGAAGCCCGCGATCGAACTCGGTCATCGGAGGACGCAAGGTGAGGCGAGCCGCGATCGCCCCGAATTGCGTGGCCCCGCCGGTCCGCACCACCACATAGCTGGCCGTGCCGCTGCGCACGTTGGTGCCCATGAACACGCAGTTCTGCCGCTTCGCCAGCGGCGCTTCCTTCGTCGACGGCTCGAGCCGTTTCAGCACCGGGTAGCTTTCGCCGGTAAGCGCGGCTTCACTGATGTGAAAGTCCGTCGCCTGGAGCAGTACACCGTCGGCTGGTACGATGCTGCCTGCAGACAGCCGTACCACGTCTCCCGGCACAACCTCCTCGAGTGGTATCTCCGCGGCGCGACCGTCGCGCAGCACCTCGACCCGAGTCTGAACACGAGCCTTCAGCGCCGCAGCTGCCCGCTGCGCCGAAAACTCCCTCGAGAAGCCCATCGCGACGCTGGCCAGCACGATACCGAGCACGACGGCGGCATCGACCCACTCGCCGGTGAGTGCCGACGCCAGGGCGGCAAAAACCAACAGCAAGACCAGCGGGCTTTTCAGCTGTCCGGCCAGCACCACCAGCCAAGACAGACGGTCTTCGCGCAAGGCATTCCGACCGAACCTATCGAGCCGCTGTGTAGCTTCTACCGAGCTCAGACCGGCACTGGTCGTCGTTAGCAGGCGGAGCAGCTGGTCCGGCGGGAGCGACCAGTAGGGGCCGAGCTCGAGCGCGCGCTCTTGTGCCTGCTCGAGCTCAGACCTCGTGGGCTGCGCCATGCGTCGCGCCATCGACCGGGCGCTTGCCAGCGGCTGGTCGGAGCGCCGAAAACAAGCTGTAGACGGGGCAGTAGCCGACAGCCGCCGTAGCGATTAGGACCAATCCGAGCAGGTTGAACGGATACGTATTGAGGTCCAGCAGCGGTGAGGCCAAGAGCAGCATCCCAGCACCAATGCGGAACGTTCGGTCGGCAAGTACGATGTTGGCTTTCATGGGGCACCTCAGGGTGAGCAGTGGCAGAGTTGTCGTCGCCGCCTATTCGGCGGCGGTGCAGTAGTCGTCCGCAGGCGCAGCCGACAGTGCGATGATCGCCTTGAGCAGCGCCTCACTGGTGCTCGCGTGAGCCGACGGTGACTCGACCGCGAAGCGCGCCAGACTGGCGATGTCGATGATGCCGAGCACCCGACGATCAGCGTCCACGACAGGCAGTTCGTGGACTTGCGTGTCGCTCATGATCTCGAGCACGCGCGCCACGGAATCCTCTGGCGAACAGCTGTAAGGATTTTCCGTCATCGCCGTGTCGACGGTCATTTCGGCAAATCTCTTGCCCTGCATGCAGGCTGCGTCGCACATGTCCCGCTCGCTCACGATGCCGATCATTTTCCCGTCCCCATCCACGACCGGTACAGCGCTGCGGCCGGCGCTTCGCAGGACCTGGACGGCGTGCTTCAACGAAGCGTACGAAAGGCAGGTCGGGGTGCCGCGCGTCATGACCGCGCGCGCCGGAGTCGCGAGGCCAGTGGCGCGAGTGTGACTCGCCAAGAATTGTTGCACGGAGCGCGTGACCCCACGCGCGCGGTCGATCATGGAAGCGGTCAGGGTCTCGCCATCGCCTTGGAGCTTGTGCTCCACCGAATCCAGCGCGGTTTCCAGGTCGTACCAGTGTTCGCGGGCTTCCATTGAAAGCAGGTGCATTCGAAGGCGGGCCTCGTCGCGGGTCGCTGCCAGGTCGGTCAGGATTGCTCGCTTGCTGGTCATGGCTGTCTCCTCGGCAATGGGCAGAAGCACAGACTGGGCCAAGTCCGCTAATTGCCCCGACTTTTCAGCACACTCAGAAAACTCGTCGCAGAACGCGGTGAAGCGCGCACGACCTGCGCGTCGCGAAGCAGTCGGCCGCAGGTTTTGCACCCGGCGGGGTTACTCGTGCGCGGTCGCTACTGCTCCGGGAGATGCCGTTTCTGCTTTGGGTTGGCCGCTCGCCGAGGTGCTGAGCTGCCGCAATCGTATCGCGATCCAGATCCAGGCCAAACTGACCACCAGGTTACTCAGCGCGTAGCCGAACACGGTCATGCCCGCTTGGGCGCCCACGAAGACCAGTCCGGTCGAGGCGAGGTCACCGAGACGCACGAAGAGCGTATCGATCGCGGCCTTGGCCTTGTACTTGGCATCGCGCGAGGTCGGCAGGAAGAGCGCCTGCTGAATCGTGTTCTGCAGCGAATAGTCGGTGCTGTTTTCGACGACCTTGACGGTCGAGACCAACGCCAACAGGGGCAACAGCGCCGCCGCACCGTAGCCCACCACGGCGAAGATCGGTAGGAACAGCAGCGACCCGCCGACGCCCAGGAACTTGAATGCCCGCGCGACCAAGAAGATCTGAACCGCGGCGGTCAGCACGCTGATGTACGTCTGATAGTCACCGTAAAATGCGCCGATGAATGCGCGCTGCTCGGCGAGCGCTAGCGACTTGGCCCGCGTGCTCACCAGTTCGGCAAGCACGAAATCGCCCGTCGTGTTCACGAAGTTGAGGATCAGCACCGAAAGGGCAATCAGGAGCAAGTAGCCGTCGCTCACCACCAGCGTGAAGCCGCCGCGTGGATCGCGCTCCTTGCGGACGCCATTGGGGACGCTGGCGCGATGGCGGGTCCCCACGCCATGAGTAGCGTGCGTCAGGAAAGCGCAGCCAATCATGATCCCGGCTGCGATCAGCATCAGGTTGAAGGGGCTCAGACTACTGATCAGCCGCGCGGCGATCTGAGCCCCGAAGATCCCTCCGATAGTCCCTCCGGCCGCTACCACGGGGAACAGGCGCTTGCCTTCGCTTTCGGTCATCACGTCGTTGGCAAGCGACCAGAACTGCGCAATCGAAAGCGTGCTGAAGATACCCAGCCACACGAAGAACGCGAACCCGACCGGTACGCCCAGCTGAGCGAGCAGGACGAATACCATCACGCACACCACGAAAACCCCCATGATCCACTTGACGAGCCGGGCCGGCTCGAAACGGTTCGCCATGAGACCGTAGACGGGAATCAACAGCGTCAATAGCCCTGCCTGGAGGCCGCGCGCATAGCTGCGCTCTACGGCCCCTCCCGACAGCAGGATCAAAGGCTCGCGGATGACCTTGAGGATGTAATAGGCCGTCAGCAGTAGGAAGAGATTGGCGAAGAACACGCCAACCAGGCGCCACTCGCCGTCACGGACCTCGGCGCCGATCATTCGCTCGAGCGCGCGGCTCGCTTTGGTCAGGACTCTGGGCATTCGAACGATGCCGAGAGCAAGGAACGAACCAGCCTATTCAATCCCTGTCCCGTCGCGTGGGGCGCTGCGTTGGACGCAAATCTTTCGCGCACGCGCGATTTGCGCGAGCATTTTTCGCCGTGAGCGGGCATTGCTCTGCGGAAATATGAGCTGGCCCGGGCTGTGCAGAACCTGAGACGCATGCCCGGTCTCCGGCTCTCCGCTCAGCTCCCGCTGTTGCTGGGGGCGACCCTGCTCATAGGCGCTTGCCGTCATGAAACCCGCGAGTCGTTGACACTGGCGGGTTCGACGTCGCTGCAGCCGCTCGCCGAGCGCTGGGCCGATGCTTACGGTCACCGGCGACCTCATGTCGGCATCACGATCCAGGGCGGTGGGTCGACGGCGGGCGTGCGGGCCGTTCTTTCCGGCGCCGCGCAGATCGGGATGGCGTCCCGCGAGCTGACGGCGCAAGAGTCACGGGCCGCCAGTGGTGTGGTCGTGGCCCGGGACGGGATTGCGCTGGTCGTGCATCCGACCAACCCGGTGAGCGACCTGACGTTGGCCCAAGTCAGGTCGATCTACGCCGGACAGGTCAGGAGCTGGGGCGAGCTCGGCGGCCGGAACCGGGCAATCACGACCATCACGCGCGAAGAAGGCTCGGGGACCCGCGGGGCTTTCGAAAGCTTGGTGATGGCCGAGCAGTCCATTGCCGCGTCGGCGTTGGTTTCCGATTCGACCGGAGCTGTCCGCCAGATGGTTCGCAGCGACCCTGCGGCACTCGGCTACATCTCGATCGGCCTCGTGGACGCCGGCGTCAAAGCGCTGCGCCTGAGCGGCGTCGCAGCGACCGAAGCCAACATCGACTCGGGTCATTACCCGCTGGTGCGTCCGTTCCTGTTCGTGCTCCCGAGCACACCCGATCGGCGTGTCGGCGCCTTCATGGCCTGGGTGCTTGGCCCCGAAGGCCGCGACCTGGCACGGCGTGAAGGCATGTTGCCTCCAAGAGTGGAGGGTCCCCATGCGTCTCGCTGACAAGACCGTCGAGCGCATCCTGGGTTTTCTGGCTTTGAGCAGCATCGTTGCGCTGGCCTCCATCACGTTTTTCATTCTCCGCGAGGGTGCTTCGATGCAGCACCTGGTCAGCGATCTCCGAGATGCGATGCGGCGGGACCCCGCGTTGGTCTCCAATGGCTTGGCGACGATTTCGGTGGCCAAGCACGTCGAGCGCATGGCCGCTCACGCCACCAACATTGCCGAAATGGTCGTCTATATCGAGCGGGGTGAGGACATTCGCCATGCCAGGTAGCGCGGGGGTGCGACGCACCAGGTGCGCGCAGGTCCGCGCAGAATATTCGTCGGCGTCGGCGCCTGCTCGTGCTCCGGCGACGGTCCGTGACGTGCGCCAGCGCATTTCACGAGGGTCCTCGAGGTGGAACCACAACATCGCTGGTAAGTACACGGGTAAGGATGACCCGGTGCTGCTCGTGCGCGTGCAGCAAAGCTTTCCCACCACCGGAGAGATCATCGCTCCTTACGCCGTGGGGCACTTCGTTGCGGGTGGCATGCGTGGCTCCCACCAGATGCCGCTGATGCCGGTTCGCCAGCAATCGAGCATCAGCTACTTCGATGGCCCGCCAGTCGTGAGCTGCGCCGCGTACTCGATGCGCGACGGCAAGCTCGGTGCTCGGTCCGCGCGCGCTCCAGCAGGCGGACGACGGCTTCGTCCGGGACCTGGCTGAAGTCGTCGTACCAAAGGCCGATCGCGTACAGCTCGTGCGGAGCCCGCAGGTAGACGAGGCGATCGACCTCGGGTGCGAGCGTCTTGACGGTGGCCGCGGCCACCACCGGAACGGCCAGGACCACGCTTTTGGGGCTTTGCGCGCGGATCGAGCGAATCGCTGCCCGGACCGTGCCGCCGGTGGCGATCCCGTCGTCGACGACGATCACGGTTCGAGCCTTCAGAATGGGCGCAGGGTAACCGTCGCGGAACCGCGTCACGCGTGCCTCGACTTCCCGCCGCTGGTTTTCGATAGCGGCTTCGAGCTTGCCGTCTGCCAGGCCCACGTTGTGGAGGATGTCGTGGTTGAGGTGCACGAAACCACCCTCGGCCACGGCACCCACGCCGAGCTCGGGATGCCAAGGCACGCCGATCTTTCGCACCACCCAGATGTCGAGCGGCGCTCCGAGTGCCTTGGCGACTTCGTAGGCCACCGGGACGCCACCTCGCGGCAGCGCCAAGATCACCGGATTTTTGAGCGCGTAAGGCAACAAGAGCGCGCCCAGCTTCTGTCCAGCTTCTCTGCGGTCTTGAAATCTGAGCATTCGGATCACCTTCGGTACGGCGCGCGCTAGGCAGCGTCTGCTTCCACGTAAGATGCCGGCGACCGTGGGGCGCTTCTTCGGGGCCGAACCCTCACGGGCTCCTTGGCATTGGCCCGCGCGACCGGTCCGGGCTCGTAGCTCACGAGCCATTCTCCCAGAACATCGGCCGCAGCCGCGGCCTCGATCCCCAAGCGGCTCTGTAGGAAGGCGAGAAAATCACAGGGCAGCTCTTGCTGTTGAGTGAGATCCGGCTGGCTGTTCGACATGGCTTCTCCTGAGTTCCATCCAAGCTGAAGCAAGGCATGTGCCGCAGCGCCACAGCCCCCCTCAGGACCGTTGCGCTTTGCGAACGCGCGGTCGTTGCGCGGCGTCCCTATCGGAGCGCAAATCATGCGCCAATTCGGGATAAGGCGCGTTTGGTCTTGCCCTCTCCGAGTGGGGGACCGGGATGGAGCTGTTGGCCCAGGTAATGCAACGAGAGGCCGCGTGGAGTCAGCCGTAACATCACAACCCGGCGGAAATGATGCGACGGATGTGGATCCGGAGCTCAGCCGCATCGTACGGCGCGCAGTGCCGCATGCTCGCATCCTGAGGGCTGTTGCGATGGGCCCCGATGATGCCTCGCCGAGTCAGTCGATCACGGCCAAATCAGCCGGCTACGGAATCCCGATTCGCATCGATGTCGAAGTGGACGGTCAGCGTCGAAGCTTCGTGCTTCACGGCTCGAGCGCCAATCAATTTGGACACGACCGCCGCGCGGATCGCGCAGCTGAGCTGCTGCTGGCCGCGGACACCTTCGCCAGCATTCCCCGCCATACTCGAGCCCTGGACGTGGGAGCCTTCCGGCGCGACGGGAGTAGCGTGTCGCTGCTGGACAGCGGCGAATTCTACTTGCTGACGGAGTTCGCGCCTGGCGCTGCCTACGCCGAGGACCTGCGTCGCATCGCGAAGACCCACGTTGCAGAACCCGAGGACGTCCGTCGCGTGGACGTGATGGTGGACTACCTCGTTTCGCTGCATGCAGAACGCCAGCAAGGTGTGGCGGCGTATCAGCGATCCTTGCGCGATTTGCTCGGGAGTGGCGAGGGCATTTTCGGGATCGTGGACGCGTATCCGCGCGAGACGCCTGGGGCAGGGCAGGGCCGATTGCAGCAGCTCGAGGCACGTTGTTTGGAGTTTCGCTGGAAGCTCAAGCAGCGCGAGCCGCGCCTGGCGCGCGTTCATGGCGACTTTCATCCTTTCAACGTCCTGTTCGATGAAGCATCATCGTTACACGTGCTCGATACGAGCCGTGGCTCGCTCGGCGATCCGGCCGATGACGTGGTTTGCATGGCAGTAAACTACGTCTTCTTCGCGCTGGACGACGCGGGGAGCTGGCGAGCTGCGTTCGCGCACCTCTGGTATCAAATTTGGGACAGATACTTGACGAAGTCGGGTGATGGCGATCTACTCTCCGTCGCGGCACCCTTTCTCACCTGGCGGCTGTTGGTGTTGGCGTGCCCAGTTTGGTACCCGAACCTCTCCGCCAACGCACGTGAGCGATTGCTTGCTTTGGCCGACGCTGCCTTGTCGAGGGATCGCTTCGATCCGCAACTGGCTGAAGCGGTATTTCGATGACCGGCGCTGTGGTGTGGTTCACCGGATTACCCTCGTCGGGCAAGTCGACGCTGGCTCGGGAGGTTCAACGTCGGTTGCGCGAGCAAGGGGCAACGCCCTGTCTGCTCGATGGCGACGCGGTTCGCGGATTGATAGCGCCGCGCCTCGGCTATTCGGACGAAGACCGGACGGCGTTCTACGTCGCGCTCGGCGGGCTGTCCGCCGAGCTGGCGCGGCAAGGGTTGACGGTTTTGGTTGCCGCGACCGCTCCTCAGCGCGAGTACCGACGCCGAGCGCGAAAGCTCGCGCCCAGCTTCATCGAAGTTTGGGTGACGACTCCGCTCGAGGAGTGCCAAGGTCGTGATTCCAAGGGTCTCTATGCCGCTGCCACGAGCAAGCCCGGAACGCTGCCGGGGGTCGGCTCGGCCTACGAGGCTCCCGAGCACGCCGAAGTGCTGGCGAGCGGTGGCCAAGACGACCGAGCCGTCGAGCACGTGCTGAGCCTGCTGAGCGCGCTTGACCGGGGCTAGAGCTGGCAGCGGATTACGGAGTGAACGGTCGCGAGCTTAGCCGGCGCTCCGCTCGATCAGGGTCTGATCGAACTCGCGGCCGGTGCCGTCGATTGCGTGCAGGACCAGGCGGCTTGCGGTGATTTCCACGAAGACGAAGTGAATGACCGCCTCGGAAAACGCCGTGAAACTGCTGTGGCCTACCGGCCTGGTTCCGCGACCGCCTCCACCCGTCACGACGTAGGTCACGCCGTTCAAGACGTTGCTGCGTTCGTAGTGGTGATCGTGACCGCTTAGCACGCGCGGGACCTGGTATTTCTCCAGCACCGGCACGAAGTGCTTGCGGAAGGCACTGTCGCTACCGTGCTCGCCCGATGAGTAGGGTGGTCGAGGATCACCACTGCGCTTCCCATCAGCACGGAGGGCCCGAACGGTACGAGCTGCTTCGCCAGCGCGGCGCCCACCACCGCGCCAGAGAGCTGCCGCCGCCGATGATGGGAAAGAGGCGCTTGCCCTGCTCGGCGCTGCACATGTCCGCAGCGAAGGCCCAAAACTGGGCAATGATGGTGTAGCTGAAGACGCCGACCCACAAGAAGAAGGGCAGGCCGATTTGTAGTGGCGTCCTGGCCAGCAGCGCGAACACCACGAGGTTCGATAGAAAGAACAGAAAGACGACTCGCAGCAGCTTCATCCGCCCGACACGGCGCGCCAGCTCGCCGTAGAAGTGCACGAACACCGCCATGATCACCGCTTGCCCCGCACGCGCGTACAGCTTCACCTCCGCGCCACCTTGCAGCAGGATGAGCGGCTCACGCACGGTCTTCAGCAGGTAATACGCGGTCAGCAGCAAGAAGGCCGATAGGGTCATCACCACGACCGTGACGACCTCCTGCGGTTCGACCTTGCTGAACGGCCGGAGCAGAGCGGCAGCAAAGCGGCGCCGCAACGAAGCCTGGTTATCCATGGGGCAACCCGCTACGAAGCAAGGATCGAGCCTGCTCGGACCAATCGGACAACTGGTCGCGCAAACGTCGCAGCTCGCGCAGCCTTTGCGCGAGCTCCCGCAAGACATTCGCGTGCTTGGGACGAATGCCGCGTCCAGCTCGCAAAGTGACTGAGATTCGGCTCGAGCCTGTCCTGGCATGCCTCCTGCTCATCCCCAGGCATGTCGAGGATTCGTAAGATCTTGGTGCCGACCGATTTCTCCGAGAGCTCGCAGGCAGCGCTGCAGCAGGCTGCCGAGCTGGCGCGTGCGCTCGACGCTAGCTTGGAGCTATTGCACGTGTGGGAGGTCCCGGTTTTCCTGCCCGGCGAGCTGATTGTCAGCAACGATGGCAGCCAAGGGAACTTGATCGATTACGTGCGCGATCGAGCCAACCAGCGTCTGGCGGCATTGGTGGCGCGCTCCGAGCAGGAGGGTATCCACTTCAGTGCGGTCAGCTGTATCCTGAGTATCCCGCACGCCACCATCGTGGATCTGGCCACCGCGGATAAGCACGACCTGATTGTGGTCGGTAGCCACGGTCGCACCGGTTTCAAGCGTGCTCTGCTCGGCAGCGTCGCCGAACGCGTCGTACGCCACGCACCTTGCACGGTAGTCGTTGCGCGAGCACCGCGGAGCGTCCCGCCTTCTGCCTAGGCCCCCGATGCACGGCCGCCCTAAAGGCCTAGCTGCGCAGCGATAGCGCTCGCAGACATGGCCCCTGCGATGCGCTTGGCTTCGCGGCCATTTCGGAAGAGCACGAGCGTCGGGATGCTGCGGATGGCGAACCGAGCGCTCAGCTCGGGCTGCGCATCCGTGTCCACCTTGGCGACCACTGCGCTGCCGCTGCGCTGCGCCGCCAACTTTTCCAACTCTGGCGCGACCATGCGGCACGGCCCGCACCAACTCGCCCAGAAATCGACCAAGACAGGGGTCTTCGACTCGCGTACCAGCTCCTCGAAGTCCTCCGTGCTGGTCACGGCGATGGGCTTGGTGACAGGCAACAGCGGCACCTTACAGGGAGCGTGCCTCAACGAAGGCTGCCCGAGGCGAACAAGCCGATCACGGCGCCATACAACGTCGAAATGTAGACGTTGGAAGTGATCGGACAGGTGCCGGTGCGACAACCGATCAGCCGCTGGTAGGCAAAGCCGAGCACGGCGCCGCCGACGACGAACAGGACGGCACGCCAGATCATGGTGATGATCTCGCGGGTGACTTGGCGAGAGATTGCCCCACGCGCTCCAGGCGCTCAGCCACCTGACCGGCAAGCTCGGAAAGCGGCCCCTGTGTGGCGTCGAGCTGCTGCACCGGATCGGGCTGGGTGGCCTCCTCTTAGTCGCGCCAGAGTGGTTGGCCTAGCACGGCATTTGCTTTTCACCTGGTCGGAAGCGTCTTCAGTCCCGTCTCGCGCAAGAGCTGCGCGCTGGGACCGAGCGCTTGCGAAAAATGATCGCCTCCCGAACCGTTCCTCAGGTGCTAGGCCGATGCGGGTTGATGTGGGTATCGGCGCTCGGCTTACAGTGCAGCGCTGTGCCCGACCAGCAATCGCCGCCCGCCCCTACCGCTGCGCCTGCTGGGAAGGTGAACCCGCTCGGTCGCGCCCGCTGTCAGGCTCCCGCAGGCGTCACGGTGACGCCCGGTACCATCGAGGAATCGGTGCAGCTACTGAATGCGCTGCCCAAGCCCACCAGCGTCGCCTGCTACGTCGAGAGTCTGCAGCGGCCGCTCATGGCCTTTGCTACCAGCAGTGCTTTCAGCGCGCAGCCGGCCCTGTCGACCCGCAGCCCGCGCATGTTCGTGAAGCTCGACCGGCTCTGGCTCTCGATCGTGATCGACGGCGAGAGCAGTTACCTGATGGAGTTCGGCTACCTGCTCGAGGGTGAAGAGCTGCGCTCGATCAAAGGCGAGCTGCTCCTACCGATCAGTGAGCCGTTGCCGCCGAGCGCTCCTTACGATCGCGTGCGGTCCAACGCAGGCACCGTGTGCGGCTTGTGCCATTTCGGCGAGCAGCGTCACGACGCCATCGGCTTTGCTGAGGCCTACTCCTCCATCGCTTTCCGACCTCGCTTGCAAGGTCAGGTCAGCTTGGAAACATTGCGCGTGGAGCATCAGCTCTGCGACTGGGATGCGGAGCCGCATCGCTGCGAGATGCTTTCGGCGGTATTCGACGGTGGCGACGTCGTCGAGGCGCCCTTCCCGGATTCGATGCTGACGTTCTTCTGACGTCGGACGCGGGAAGCTCAAAGCACTTCGGCAACTTTGACGCGCGCTCCGTAGCGTGCAGCCAGCCGGGGCGATCTTCTCACGAACGCGTTTGGCGATGGCGTGGCTCTGCGCGAGCCGCCGCCCGCATATGCCCCGAGTATGCCGGCGCTGCCGAAGAACAACCGGTGCGTGTGTTGACCAGTTTGGCGTGCCAATGCATGATCAAAGCCACCAGGCCAAAGCGAGGCCCAACGCCACGGCTAGCTCCGCGGGGAGTTGAAGGTGGACGGTGCCTGCTCGAAGAGCTGCCAGATTTGCATGAGCGTTCCTGGTCCCTCGTTGGAGCCGCTTCCTCCCGAAAGGATTCGGCTCGTTACCGCCCGCGCTCGGTTACCGCTAGCCGCGTTGACGTTTCAGCGAGCGGCGAATTTGGGCCCGGACCGACTCGAGTAGGTCGGGTGGCAGCTCTGGTTCTGGAACTGCACTGCAGGCGCCGAGCATGCTGCGCAGCGCATGGCAGCGCTTGGCACACTCGGGACAGCCGTCCACATGCGCCTCGAGGGTCCTGCAGGCCTCACTCGTCACGTCACCTCCTGGTAGCGTGAAAGGAGGTCCACCACGTCCGGGCAGGCCGGACCTGGAGCGCTCTGTTCGAACCAGGGCGCGAGCCGCTCCCGCAGGCTTTTGCGGGCGCGGTGCAGCCGGCTCTTCACGGCGTCCACGCTGAGCTCCAGGGTACGAGCGACCTCTGCAGCGCTCAGGCCCTCGACGTCGCGGAGCACGAGAACCTCGCGTTGCTTGGGCTCGAGCGCTGCAATGGCGCCGTCCAGGGCGCTCTGGAGCTGCTGTTTGGCCACCTGTTCATCCGGATGCAGGTGCACCGGAGCCGCCATAGTCAGATCATGTTTGTCGATCGGCTCGGTGCGAACAGCCGCCGGCCCGCGCGTCCGCTGCTTGATGCAATGGCTGCGGGCGATCGTGTAGAGCCAGGTGCCGAATTAGCTCTCCCCTCGAAACTCGCCGATCCTGCTGGTGGCGGTGAGTAGGGTCTGCTGCACCACCTCCTGCGCGTCCTGGTCGTCGCCGCAGAGCTTGCGCCCGAAGCGCAACACGCGCGGGGCATATGCCTCGACCAGCTGCAGCAATGCAGCCTCATCGCCGCCGCGGGTGCGTTCGACGAGCTTGCTCTCGGTCTCCGATTCCACTCTGCGTCAACTTGGTGCGGCGACTGGGACTCGTAAAGGCCTATCAACCCGAATCCTTTTGGCGCCGATCGGCTCTGACTCCGTACCGGCGGTTGTCGGCCTGCCGAGTCAGGAGAGAGTCATGTGCAGGCGTGTGCAGTGTTCCCGGTGCGGTAAGCCCACGTTCGTAGGCTGCGGCGCCCACGTCGAGCAGGTGCTGGCTGCCGTGCCGCCCAATAGCCGCTGTCGCTGCCGCGAGGAGTCGTCCAAGCCCAAAGCCAGCAGCCAGCCCCAACGCGATCAAGGCTCGTGGCTTCAGCACCAGTTTCGCAAGCGCTAGCGTCACCGAGCAGGTGCCTGCTTCGATTGCCGAGACGCGCACGCAGTTCGTGCAGAACGACGCTGAGCGCATTCATTGCACGTCCAGCCTCGCTCGGCGCAAACGCTGCGTCTTCTGCCGGCTCGTGCTGGGCTCGGAGACAGATCCGGCGTTGGCGCAGAACGTGCTTCGCGCGGACCGGAGACTGAACCATGACGACCACACGAGAGATTCTGACGGAGATGGCGCAGGCACGGGACGAGGTGCGGGTCAAGCTACACCTGCTTTCTCTGGAGGCACAGGACCAGTGGCGTGAGCTCGAGATCGCTCTCGAGAACATCGAGCTCAAGCTCAGCCAGAGTGGGGAGGAGCTGGCCGGCGCGCTGCGGGAACGCTCGGAGAAGGTGATCCGTGCGGTGCGGGACTTCCTCGGCAACCAGTTCGGGCTGTCGGTTCCAGCCAGATCGCTCATGACCCCCAATGTGCTCACGTGCTTGCCGGGCGAGAGCTTGGACCAGGCGGCTCGAATCTTTTGGGAACGCAACTGCGGGGCGGTGCCTGTCGTCGACGCGCAGGGCAAGTTGGTAGGCATGCTCACGGATCGAAACGTCTGCATTGCCGCGTACACGCAAGGCAGGCGCCTTACCGACATCAGCGTCGAGACCGTGATGTCGAGGACCGCCCATGCGGCATCCGTCGACGACTCAATCGAGCGCGTACTGGAGATCATGGCGGACGCTCAGGTGCGCCGCGTACCCATCGTCGACGCCGAACATAGGCTCGTCGGCATGATCGCCCTCGCCGACCTGGCGCGTTGGATTCGGCAATTGCCATCGGCTCACCCGAGTGTCGGGCACGCCTTGCTCGCCGCGCTCAGCGCCATCTCGACAGCTCCAGGCCTGATCGAGCACCGGGCCGCCGCCGAGTAGCAATTAGCACCATCGACGGCTGTATCCAGTGGCTCACGGGCGGGCCCTTCGACTTGCTTTGCGAGGAGTGCAGCTGCTGTGCGAGGACTCCGAGCGCGGGTTTCGGTCGCGCCTGGCCGCGACCTGAGTTGACGCCGCGCGGTACCGACTCACAGAGTGCCGATGTATTCCGCGATAGCCCGGACGTCGGCGTCGCTCAGCCGGCTCGCCGGAAACGCCGGCATGTAGATGGCGCGGTTGGCGTAGTTGGTACCGCCTTCGCCCTCTCGAACCTTCTCGAGCGCGTCGTTGTACGCTTTGTCGGAGATATCGACGCCCGTGACACCGCCCCGGGCGTTCGTCCCGTGGCAGTTGCGGTAGTAGTCGAGGTACAGGCCTTGGCCGTCGGTGGGCTGGGGGAAGCTGTCGAGGTAATCGAAGATCGAGCTCAGGTGGGCGTCGCTCAGGGCGGCTGTAGCGTACGCCAACATCGCCGAGCCCGGAAACTCACCCCCGGTCCGGCCGTGCCGAACGACCCACGCGGTGTAGGGGCGCACCGGATGGCGGATTTCGTAGCCCAGCGCAGTGCCATCGCCAGTAGGCCCATGACATACCGCGCACTGTGCAAAGGAGCTGGCGCTAGGGTCGTTGCCCGCGTTGCCGATCGCGGGCCAGCCGTCGGCGCCAGTGAGCGCGAGCCCTGCCCGCCAGGTGCGATTGAGGATCAATTCGACGTGGTTCCGGGTCAATGGCTCCACCCCGTCTTGGAGCGGGAAGGTGCTAAACACCTGGTCGCCCAGCACCGCGGCGGCGCGCTTCGCCTGCAGCTCGCGCTGCTTCGGGATCTGGGCCGTGAGCTCGGGCAGCTTGATCGCGCCGGTGCTGCTATCCTCGAGGCGGTCGAGCAGAATGCGCACGACGCGCTCGCTCGCGGCCACAACGCCAGTAGCGTCTCCAGAGTGCACGCCCTCGCGGAGCAGGGACACCTCGAGGTTTCCGAGCACCAGGCCCCGCAGCGAGGTGGTCGACCACAATTGGTCGTAGTTCGCACAGCCAGAGTCGAGGCAGATGACGAGCGACAGCTCGCCGAGACGCGGCGCGAGGTGCTCGACGTAAGCCGGTAGATCCCAACGATAGCCCAAATCGAGGCGTGGAGACGCTCATGCCGGTGTTGCGGCTGAACGGCCAGCGCCGCCTTCGTCGCTCCATGTTCCCAGGGCAAGGTCGTCACTGCGCTCGAGGCGCAAGCGCGCCCGAGATTCCAGGTCCTCTTCCGGTTCGGGGCTTCGAATCGGGGACGCGGTGGGGCGCGCACCGAAGCGAAGACGCCCGAGCTCACGGCGATCCCACTCAATTTCGGAAAACTCGCGTTCGATGCCAAACCGAACGTTGGCGGGCAGCTGCGTTCGCAGCACGCGGGCGTAGACGCCGCTGGTCTTCTCGGTAGCTCGCGCGCACGTTGCGTAGGCGTCGCCCTCGTGCGGCCCGGCAAGAAGCCGGCGAATCGCTCGTGCCAGGCCACCAATTCGCGCCCGGTACGACGCCGCTTTGGCTGGCGTTCCGCCGAGCGCGACGACCGCCGCGCTGAGGTCATGCTGAAAGACGACGCGACGCAGCGCCTGGTGTAGCAGTCGCCGCCGGCGCTCCGTTCCTTGCACGATGCGGGCGGCTGTATCCAGCGCCAGGGCCTCATCTCGACCAGCAACGATCAGACGATTCAACGCGGCCCGCAGCACGGGCGCCGACTTACTCTTCGGTGTCGGATTTGGCATCGTCGCTCCCTTGCCCTCGAGCTTGTCTATTGTTCCTTCTCGGAGTCGAGGTGCAGCTTGGGCGCACCTTCCGCTGGCACGTTCTGCATCTTGGGAACGTGAACGTCCGGTCCGCCTGCGCCGGCGGTCGGCGAGACCGCTGGCAAGACCACCAGCGCGGTCCCGACACCGACAATCACGACTCCCATTCCGACGAGCCACCAGATCCTACGAGTACCTTTGAGCTTGTTCATGATGCGTCTCCTTGAAGCAAAGAGCGAGCCAGCGTCCGATGGCTGCTCTGCGACATCGGTCATCTTTCCGCCTCTTCAGCGGCCATCGAGCTTGGCGTCGATCTTGTCGACCAGCTCCTGGCGACGGTGCAGAGCGCTGCTCTTGGCCTCGTCGAGGCGATGCTCGGCTTTCTGAGCGACCTCCTGCAGCCGATTGCCGTACGACTTCTTCGTGCGGCGGAGTGCCGATTGGGCGGCAGCAACGCGCGCGATCGGCACGCGGAAAGGAGAGCAGGAAACGTAGCTCAGGCCGATTTTCTCGCAGAAGTTGATCGACTTGGGATCACCGCCGTGCTCTCCATGCCTTGATCCACGGGCAAGATCGACATGTAGCCTGTGCCTCCCAAGCGGCCGTGATCGAACAGCGACTGCAAGCTGCGGAGAACCTGAGGATTCCGGTCGCTGCCCTGCCACACGTCGCTGACGAACGTTGGCCCCGGCAGGTGTAAGCGTTCCTTCGCAATCGTCTTCGATTGGTGCTCGAGCAGATAGTCGGCCTTGGCGCCCAACAGGCTTCGGATGGCGGCGATATCGCTCATTCGGCGAGCTTAGCCGTTGTCACCGACGTTTGCGTGGTTAGGTTCTGGGCGCCGAACACAACCGTTCCCGAGAACCGGGCCGCCCCGCGATGCCAGTTGGCTAGCAGAGGAGGCAGGCACCCCTCTGCCATGACGACACGAGAATCCAGCGCTGTTTTGACCCGCAATGGCGAAATCGAGCTTGCACGAAGCATCGAAAACGCCCAGCGCGGGCTTGCCGAGGCCGTCGCGGGGTCGCCGGCAGCCCTACAGGCCTTGCGTGGTGTGCTCGCACAGGCCAAGCAGGATTCAGCCGACGCGGCCCAGCTATTCCTTGGGTTCGGGGAGGACTGGGCCGAGGCCCAACGAACGCTCGATGAGCTGCTGAGCACCGTCCGGTGCCTGCAGGCCAGGCGGGAACCGGGCGGGCAACGGGAAGAGGCTCGTGCGGCGCTCGTCCGCGACTTGCTCACCGCCCGACTCAGCGGGCAGGCTGTCGATCGACTCGTGCAAGCTCTCGAAGCTCGCATGCAAATGCGCGGGCGTGGGCAGGGGGCGCTGGCGACGACTATTTCGGCGCTGAGGGATTGTCGCAAGACCTACGAAAGCGCCAAGGCGGCGCTGGTGCGCGCGAACATGGGACTGGTCTTCACCATGGCAAACAGACGCACCCATCCGGGGCTTTCTGTGTTCGATCTCGTGCAAGAAGGCAGCATTGGCCTGATGCGCGCGGTCGACAGGTTCGATCATCGGCGGGGATTCAAGTTCGGCACGTACGCGGGCT
>DATEDZ010000127.1:0-12294 GCA_035281385.1 Polyangiaceae bacterium | reverse complement strand
CACCGAGCCGAGCTGGACCGACGGCGGCTCGAAGCCGATCCTGTTTCCCTGGTTCGTGCTGCAGACTGGGCTGCGCTACAAGCCGCATCGCAACTTCGTGGCGCGCTTCGACGCGGGCTTCGGTACCAGCGGCTTCTTCTTGGGACTCGGTCTCGACTACGGGATCTGAGCGGCCTTTCGGGGCACCGGCGTCTTGTCCGATTCTGCAGAGCTCGAGTTACCGCCACGTTACGAACCGGTGCGACGCCTCGGTCGAGGAGGCGGCGGTGAAGTGTGGGCGGTGCGCGACCGCGCCACCGGGCGTAGCTACGCGCTGAAGCTGCTCGCCGAGGAGGCGAGCGAGCGCGAGATGGCCGCGCTGGTGCGCGAGGCCGTCGCGCTGAGCGGCCTGGAAGGCCTGGGTGTGCCGCGCGTGATCAGGTTCGGGCGCTTGCCAGGGACGAACCGGCCCTACTTGGTGCGCGAGATCGTGGAGGGTGAGAGCCTCGAGGCGGTGCTCACGCGCGGCGTGGATCCGCGCGCGGCGCTCGAGATCCTGGCGCGCGCCGCCGACCAGCTCACGGTGCTGCACCGCGCTGGTTTGCTGCACGGCGACGTCAAACCCGCCAATCTGATCGTCGAGCCCGCCGGCACGGTGGCGTTCGTCGACCTGGGCCTGGCGGCGCCATGGCGTGAGGGAGGATCACTCGCCGAGGGTCTGACGCCGCGCTACGCGGCGCCTGAGCTGTTCGAGGGCAAACCCATCACGGTGCGGGCCGAGGTGTTCGCGCTGGGCGTGGTGCTCTCGGAGATCGTGGAAACAGCCGGCACGCGCCTCGACAACCAGATCGCCGAGAAGCTGGGCGCGGTAGCCGAACGGGCCATGGCCCGCGAGCCGGCGGAGCGGCACCCGTCGGTCGACGAGCTGGCGAGCGAGATCCGCCGCGAGCTGGGCGTACCGGCGCAGGAAGCGGGCGACGCTTCCGCGGGCGTGCTCTGGCCGATTTCGGGCATCGACGCGGTTTCGAATCAACTGCTCGAGGCCGCGCAAGCGCTGGCGGCCGGCTCGGTGCTGCGGCTCGAGGGGCCCCCGGGTTCGGGGTGCAGCGCTCTCATTCGCCGCCTGGCGTGGTGGCTCGGTGTGCTGGGGCGACCGGTCGCGTGGATCGACGACGCCAGCAGCAGCGGCACCGTGATCGGTGAGCTGTCGGCGCACACCAGCCTAGGCGACTCCTGGGTGCTGGTCGATGACGCGGACGGGCTCGACGACCCGGGCCACGCCGCGGTGCAGGCGGCTCTGGCGGTGGGCGCCCGACTCATCGCGGTCGGGGGCTCGCGTTTCGAAGCGGCGCGCGTCTTTTCGATCCCGCCGCTGGCTGAACCGGTGTGCCTGGAGCTCGTGCGCCGTGTGGTGCCGTCGCTCACGGCGGGTTTGCAGCGGCGCCTGGTGCAACTGGCCGAAGGCCGGCCCGGTGCCTTGCGGCGCCTGGTGCGTCTGATCGCTGCGGAAGCCGTGGCTTCGGCGGCCGACTTCGATCGCGTGGTCGGCAACGCGCCACCGAGCGAAGCTTCCGTGCCGGATCGGCCGCTGGAACGCGCCGTCTACTACCTGGATCGCGGACGCTTCAACGACGCGGCGGCCGCTCTGAGCTCGGTGCCGGGGCGGGAGCTCAAGGCCTCGGTGCCGCTTTCGATCGCCAAGGCGCGTCTCGAGCTAGGCGTGGGTGAAGAGCGCCAGGCCTTCGAGCGCCTGGACGAGCTGGCCAAAGGCAGCAAAGGCACTCCCGCTGAGCGCCGCGAGATCGAGCTGTTTCGGGCTCGCGCCAGCATCGGCCTCGGCGACTACACGGGCGCGGCGAGCGCGCTCCAGGCAGCGTCGCGCGAAACCGACCCCATCGGCATCGAAGCGCTGACCTACCACAGCCTGGCGCAGTCGCTGCTCGGTAACCACGACCAGGCTCGGCAAGAGTTGCTGCAGGCCATCGAACACGCTCAGGCTCAGAAGCTCTGGCGGCTCGAAGCGCTGGCGCAGGCTTCGCTCGGTTTCGTGCTGCAGCGCGCCGATCGCAGCGACGAGGCGCGCGACACGTACCGCACCGCGCTGGCTTCGGCGGAGCGCGCCGGCGACGCCGGTCTGCTCGCCACCGTCCAGAGCAACCTTGCCGGATTGCTCAAGATGCGCGACGACATCGCCGGCTCGATCGAGATGTATGAAGCGGCGGTGGACATGGGGCGGCGCAGCGGGCGTCGCGCGACGGCGCGGCAAGCGCTGCTCAACTTGGCCAACAACGATCTCTATCTCGGACGCTTGTCGCGTGCTCAGTCGAGTATCGAGGCGCTGCGCGAGCAGAGCGCACAGTTGCCCAAGAACATGCTGGCTCAGCTGTACGGGCTGGAGGGAGACCTCTTGGGCGCGCAGGGGCGCCATGCGGCAGCCGCCGAGACGCTTAAGGCTTGCTCGGAGGCGTTTGGGGAGCTCGGCCGCGGTCTGGATGCCGCCGAGGCGAGCTTGTGGTCGGTGCTGGCCGGCGCGCGGGCGCCGCATCCCAAGGTCGCCGACTTGCAGCAGGCGCTGGAACGCGCCGAAGCACTGCTCAAGGACGACCCGGCGCACAAGCCGCTGCTCCTGCTGGCGCAGGGGCGCGTTGCCAGTTTGTCGGGTGACGAGGCGAGCGCGCGCGAGAAGCTGGACGCCTCGGTCGACGTGGCGCGCAGCACTCAGCGGCGCGAGTGGCTGTGGCCGGCGCTCGAGGCGCGCGCGGAGCTGGAGGAGCAGGGCGGGCAGCCGCTGCTCGCGCGTCGCGATCGCGAGGAGGCGCTGGCGGTGCTCGAGGCGATCGGCGCTCGGCTGCCGCGTGATCTGCGCGAGGTGTATTGGAACGATCCGCGTCGTAAGTCGCTGCGCAGCAGCGTGTCGGGCGCGGTCGCCCACGCCGCCACCGAGTTCTTGCCGTTCGCGCCGCTCAGCGCCCTGCCCGCGGCCAGCCCTACCCTGAACACCGCGCGACGCACCTCGGGCACCACCAGCTCGATGTCGCAAATGGGCGGCCTCACGCCGCTCGAGCAGCGTCTGGCGCGCATCCTCGAGGTCAACAGTGACCTGGCCGGTGAGCTCGACGTCGAGCGGCTCACCTCCAAGATCATCGGCCATGCCGTGGAGCTCCTTCGCGCCGAGCGCGGCTTCGTCCTGCTTTCGGAGGCGGACGGCACGCTCAGCGTGTACGCCGCGCGCGGCATTGGTGGGGACGCATCGCATGCGGAGTTTTCTCGCTCGATCGCCGAGGGTGTGGTCGCGACGCGCGAGCCGGTAGTCACGCTGGACGCGCGCGGCGACGCGCGGCTCAAGTCGTTCGCGTCGGTGCATCAGCTGCTGCTCGAGTCGGTGGCGTGCGTGCCGATCCTGGCTCCGAACGGCGCCGCCATCGGCGCGCTGTACCTGGAGACGCGCGTCCGGCCCGGACGCCACTTCGAACGGGAGCTGCCCACGCTGCGCGCCTTCGCCGACCAGGCGGCGATCGCGCTCGAAAATGCCCGTCTGGTCCGCCAGAACAAGGAGCGCGCCGATGAGCTGGCCAACACCAACGCCGAACTGGCCGAAGCCCAAGAACGGCTGCGCGAGCTGCTCGACGGCCGCACCGAACAGCTCAAGCGCACGCGGCAAAAGCTGCGCGACGCGCGTGAAACACTGTACAGCCACTTCGGCTATCAGGGCCTGGTCGGTACTAGCGGCGCCATGCGCAAGGTTTACGCGCTGGTGGATCGCGTCAAGGCGACCGACGTGCCGGTGCTCATCACGGGTGAGTCCGGCACCGGCAAGGAGGTGGTGGCGCGCGCCATCCACAACGCCTCCGCGCGCGGCAAGGCCAAGATGCTCGGCGTCAACTGCGGCGCGATCCCAGAAAACCTGCTGGAAAGCGAGCTCTTCGGCCACGTGCGCGGCGCCTTCACGGGCGCGGATCGCGAGCGCAAGGGGTTAATCCGCGAGGCCGAAGGCGGCAGCATCCTGCTCGACGAAATTGGGGAGATGCCGGTCAAGATGCAGGCCGGATTGCTGCGCGTGTTGCAGGACAAGCGTGTGCGCCCGGTCGGCGGAACCGAGGAAGAGCTGGTGGACGTGCGCATCTTGTTCGCGACCAATCGCGAGCTCGAGCGCATGGTGCAGGAGGGCAAGTTCCGCGAGGACCTCTACTACCGCATTCACGTGGTGGAGATTCACCTGCCGGCGCTGCGTGAGCGCCTCGACGACGTGCCGCAGCTGGTCGACTATTTTCTGGGGATATTTGCGGCGCGTTACAAGCGCGACAAGAAGAGCGTGTCGCGCGATGCGCTACGGCGCTTACAGTCGTATGGCTGGCCCGGCAATGTGCGGCAACTCGAGCACGTGTTGCTCAACGCCTGGGTGATGAGCGAAGACCAGGAGCTTCTGGCCGAGGATTTCGAGCTTCCCGACGGCTTTCGCCCCGCCGCAGAGCGCTCCTCCACCAGCGTGATGCGCCCCCCCAAGAAGGCGACGACGAGCCAGCATCGCAGAGACGAAAGAGAGCGCATCATCGAAGCCTTGCGTTCTTGCAACTGGAACCGCGTGAAGGCTGCTGAGTTGTCCGGGATCCCCAGGCGCACGTTTTATCGGCGTTTGCGCGAGTATGGGATTCAGTAGTGGTTAGTGGTCAGTGGTTAGTGGTTAGTTTGAATCAGCGCTTCACTGCTCACTGCCCACTCTCAGAGGCCGAAGGATTTGAGCTTCTTGTGCAAGCCTTCGCGCGTGATGCCCAGCGTCCTTGCGGCGCTGGTCTTGTTATTGCCATGAGCGGCGAGCGCCTGGATCAAGATGCGCTTTTCGAAGCGGTCCATGATTTCGCGCAGAGTGCCGGTGGGGTTTTCAGATGTTTGCTCGGAGTTGGCGTCGCGCGTGGCGCTGGTTTCTGCGCCGCTCTCGGGTTTGCGAATCCGTGAGCTGAGGAGCTCCGGCGTGATGATGGTTTCGCTTTCGGCCTGGATCACGGCTCGCTGCACCTCGTTCTCGAGCTCGCGCACGTTGCCGGGCCAGTCGTAGGCCTTGAGCAGCTCCAGGGCCGCCTGGGAGAAGCCGGCGATCTCCCGCCCGAATTCGCGCGTGTAACGCTCCAAAAAATGCGCCGCCAAGAGCGGCACGTCCTCACGGCGCTCGCGCAGAGCTGGAACTCGCAGCGGAAAGACCTTCAGGCGGTAGTACAGATCCTCACGAAAGCGTCCCTCGGCCACCTCCTTTTCGAGATTGCGGTTGGTCGCTGCAACCACCCGCACGTTGACCTTGCGGGTCACGCTTGCGCCGATCGGCCGCACTTCGCCCTCTTGCAGCACTCTGAGCAGCTTGGCCTGCAGCGCCAGCGGCATCTCGCCCACCTCGTCCAGAAACAGCGTGCCGCCGTCGGCGACCTCGAACAGTCCCTTCTTCTCTTCGGTGGCACCGGTAAACGCGCCGCGCTTGTGACCGAAGAGCTCGCTTTCCAGCAGGTTTTCCGGAAAGGCGGCGCAGTTCTGAGCCACGAACAGCTTGTCGCGACGCTGTGAGCGGTAGTGGATGGCGGAGGCGAACAGCTCCTTGCCGGTGCCGGTCTCGCCCTCGACCAGCACGGTGACGCGCGTGTCGACCACCTTGCCCAGCTGCTGCAGCACCTCTTGCATGCGGCGGCTGTCGCCGATGATGCGCATCTCGCCGGCGCGCGAGCGCTCACGGCCGCGCAAGAACTGGTTCTCCTTGCGCAGTTGCTCCTCGGCCACCGTGAGCTTCTGAATCAGCCGCGCGCTGACCACCGCCAATGACGCGCCATGCGCCAGCACGCCCAGCGTCTCCACATCGCGCCTATCGAACATGGCGGGTGCGTCGCGATTGTCGACCTGCAGCACACCCAGGATGTCGTCGCCCCGCCACAGCGGCACGCCGATGGTGCTGCGGATGTTGGCGCCCAGCAGCGACTCGGAGCCGAGCGCCTCGCGCGGCGCATCTGCGGCCAGCACCGCCGCGCGACCCTCCACCACGCGCCGCGCCACGCTGCGCGTCAGCGCCACCGGCCCTTCCGGCGCAATCGGCGCGCCGTCGGGGCCGCGCACGCGCGTCACCATCGGCAAGAGCAGGCCCTTGTCGCCCTGTGCGTCGTCGAGCAGTGCCACCGTCGCATGCGTGGCCCGCGGTGACAGGCGCAGCGCCGCCTCCGCCATCTCGGCCACCACCGCTTCCAGCGACTCGGCGGCGCCCAGCGCGCGCAGCACTGCGCTCCACAGCTTGGGCTCGAGCGTTTGCGCGGAGCTCGATAGCTCCTGCAAGCTGCGGGTCGCCACCACTTCCGGAGCCGGCGCCTCGCTGCCCAGGCTCACGCGCAAGCGCGTCGGCACGCCGCCCTCGGCGCCCAGCTCCAGCTCATCGCCGTCGCCCAGCACCGCTGCCTGCTCCTGCGCGAGCTCGAGACGCTTGCCGTCGTGCAGCAGCGCGCTGCCGTTGGCGCTGCCCAGATCCGTCACCGCGAAGTCCTTGCCGCTGCCCACGATGCGGGCGTGGCTGCTCGACAGGTGCTGGCCGTTGAGCCGCAGCTCGCATTCCGAGCCGCGGCCGATGCGGATCACGTCGGCATCCGACTCGAAGATCCGACCTGCGTCGCTGCCGGTCAGGACTTCGATACGGAGGCGTGACATCTACCCCGGCGGAGCGAGCCGCTCAGTCGCGGGCGTCGATGCGGTAGAGCACCGTCTTCAGCGGCTCGTCACCGGTGGCCTTGTCGCGGTCAGCCGACTTGGCGTTCTTGGCGATGAGCGCGTTGAGCTTTTCCGTGACCGCCTTGCTGCCCTTGGGGGTCAGGCGATCGATGGCCAGGCTGGCCACGTAGCGCACCGAGGCGTTGGTGATGCTGGGCAGAGCCGCCACCAGGTCGTCGCGCGCGGAGTCGCTACCCAGGATGGCGATCATGTAGCCGGCCTTCACGCCGGTGAACTGATTGACCTGCTCCTGATTCTCCGACTTCTGGATCGCGGCCACGTAACAGGCGGCGCGGTCGCCGCAGGCTTTGACCAGGGTGTCGACCTGTTTGTAGAGCTTCTGCTCGATGTCCGCGCTGCCGTAGCGATCGGTCGCGGCCTTCACCGTGCCCAGCTGGTCCGGCTTGGCAAGCTTGAGGACGGCCTGCGTAACGCCGGCCTGGAACGCCTTCGTGTCGTCGGCGCCGCCCTTCGTGGCAGCGGCGCGCTCGAGCAGCCAGGGCACCATGCCCGGATCGAAGAATTGGCCAGCAGCTTCGGTGAGCTGCTCCAGCGCGCTGCCGCCGGTCGGCATCGTGGTCTCGAGCGAGAGCGATTCGAAGGCAGTCTTGAAGGCCGCCTTGGAGTCTTCGGTCGCCGGCACCTTCGCCAGCTCGCGCGCCATCACGGCCCGCGTGCTCGCGTCCTTCTCGGAGCCGACTGCGGCGATCAGCGCGGGGGTTGCGTCGGAACGACCCGAGGCGCCGAGGATGATGGCGGCCGTGGCGACGTAAGGTGTGCCCGACGGTTCCTTGCCCGAGACTTCCTTGAGCCGCCGCATGGCGAAGCCGGCCAGCTTTTCGTCTTTTCCGCTGAGCAGCTTGGACGCCGCGTCCACGGTCGGCTTACCGAGCTTGATCAGCGCGGTCACGGCGGTCGGAGCGACGTCGCCCTTGGTCGGATCGAGCACCACTTTCATCAGGGGCTCGACGGCCTGCGGATCGCCGATCACGCCGAGCAAGCGCGCCGCCGTCGTCTGCCAATACAGCTGATCGCGGAACGGATCGACTGCGGCCTTGTCCTTGCCGGGCGGCGTGATTTCAGGCTCCAGACGCTGGATCAACGGACCAACCCAGGACTTGCTGGGCATGTCGAGCATGGCTTCCAGGTAGTCCTTGTAGGTGACGCCGCCGAGCATCGTGCTGGCGCGCAGCTTGGCAAACGCTTCCACCATCGGTGTCGCCAGCGATTCCAGCTTCAAGTTACCGGTCGCCTGCGCCGCCCACTTGACGTCGCTCTCGTCCTTCGCGGTCGCGGGTGTCTTGATGAACTGTTCGAAGGCCTTCTTGAACGCCGGCTCGGCGCGCTTGTCGCGGTACGAAGACAGCAGCTTGATCAGCATGACGCGCGTCTTGGTATCGAGCGAGTCGTAGCCCTCGACGTACGCTTTGGTCAGCGGTTCGACCGTCTTGCTTATGACGTCCTGCACGCCCTGCGCTTTGATGTCGTTGCCGTTCTTGGTGACGGCGTCTTCGAAGAACTGCTCCAGGCGCTTGACCGCGCGCGCCTTCCAAGTGGCGTCGTCCAGTTTGCCGACCCAATACTCGGGCTGACTTTCGTCCTGACAGGCGACGAGGCTGCTCGTGACCAGGACCATGGCGGTCGTGGTCGTGGCGGTGCTTAGGACGAGCGAGCGAAGGAGCGACACGACAGTACGCGAGGAGCGCAGCATGGAAATTCCTCCCAAGACGGATAGGGGATGACAGCTCGAGGAACAGGAAATCGGGCTTCTGCGCCAGAAATTCGCGCAAAATCCCCAAGTTCGCGTGCGTGGGGACGGTACGCCGGCAAGCGAGAAGCTGTCAATCGACCACGCTAGTTGACGCGATGCGTTAGCCGATGATCATCGCTTCAGTAAGTGTCGTCCCAACCTTGAATCGACGGTAGGCCCAGGCGCCGAACGGCTCTGGGGTTTCTCCGGTTGCGATCGCACGCGCGAGGCGTTTTCCAACCGCGGGCGCCATCATGAAGCCGTGCCCCATGAAGCCGTTCACGAGGAAGAAGCCCGAGACCTCGTCGACCGGCCCAACGATCGGAGCACGATCCGGCGACAGGTCGTACAGTCCCGCCCACTGCCGCTGAATCTTGAGCGAGGAGAGCGCTGGACAGGTCGTCATCAACGCGCGCGCATAGAGCGACAGGAAGCGCACCGACGACGCCTGGCTGGGTCCGGGCGGCGTCTTGTCGTTGCCGATGCCTCCGACGATCTCGCCGCGCGTGGACTGCGAAAAGTAGAGCCCCGAGCCCAGGTCGGCGACCAGCGGTCCCAAAAACGGTTTGAGCGGCTCGCTCGCACAGATCTCGTGGCGGTGTGGCCGAGTGGGCAGCTCGATACCGACGCCACGCGCCAGCTCCGGGCTGAAAGCGCCGCAAGCGTTGACCACGATCGGAGCGCGCACACGGCCGCGCTCGGTCACGACTCCGCTCACCTTGCCCGCGCTCGTCTCGACCTGCTGCACTTGGCAGAAAGTATGAATATCGACTCCCAACGCGCGCGCCCCCTCGGCGTAGCCCCACACGAATGGCCACGGAAACACCACCGCATCATCGGCATTGAAGCTCGCCACGTGCAGTCCCCGCGTCTCGAGCTCTGGCACGATGCGCCGCGCCTCCCGCGCGTCCACCAATCTCGTTTTCAAGCCCAGCCGTTGCTGCAGCTCCACGCTCTTCGAGAGCTCTCCCGCGCGGCGCTCGTCCCGCGCCAAGAACAAGTACCCGCCCTGCCGAAACCAAGTGTTGATGCTGTGCTCGTGCGCAAACTCTTTGCACAGCTGCAGACTCTCTTGCATCAGCCGCACATTCGCCTCACTCGACCACTGCGCCCGCACGCCCCCGCCATTGCGCCCGCTCGCCCCTCCGCACAAGTAGCTCGCATCGAGCACCAACACCCGCTTCTGCCCATGATCCTTGGCCAGGTGATACGCCGTCGCGAGCCCCATAATCCCCGCCCCCACCACCACGACATCCGCCGCTTCCGGCAAGGGCCTCAAAGAACCTCCTCGAACACTCACCCCCCCAGCCTAATCCACTCTCGCCCCTCCCGCCCCTGAGCCCCCGCGTCCGGCGCATCGCTCCCGCTTCCGCCCGCGCTCCCGCTTCCGCCCGCGCTCCCGCTCCCGCCCGCGCTCCCGCTCCCGCCTCCCGCGCCGCGCGCTCTCACGCACCGGTCGCTCTAGCTCATCTTCTCCACCTGGCCGCTCGCCGTCCCAGCCCAGATGGCGATGCCGGCGGGCACGAAGATCCTCCACGTTGACGCTCGCGGCGCATCACTGCGCGATCGAAATATTGACCAATAGTGGCCAATATTCTGCCTTTGCGTCGGCAAAGACCTCAGCCTTGTCGCTGAGTTGCGCGCGATGCTAGCGCCAGAATCAACGCGCTCGTGACCCTCGATTGCTGAGAGCAACACGAGCCGGATCTCTCGCAAATCTCGCCGCAACGCGTGAGCGTATTGGCCAATATTGACCAATATTTGTGGAGCGGGGATTGCCCCCGGCCGCTTCGGTTTTCGCCACAGCGCGACGCAAGGGTGGGGTCGGCGCGAAGCAGCGCGAGGCGGCGCGAGCGGTTAGCTACGCAAGTCGGCGAGGCCGTCGAGCAGCGTCTCGTGCACGTGGCCGTTGCTGGCGAGCAGGCCACGATCGTTGGACAGAGAAGGGGCGCGGTAGTCGATGGGGTCGCCGAAGGTGTCGGTGAAGAGGCCGCCGGCCGCGGTGACGAGCGCGTCGGTGGCGCAGGCGTCCCAGCGTTGTCCGGCGTAGCCGGGAGCGACGTAGGCTTCGACTTGGGCCGATGCCACGAGCGTCCCTTTGAGGCCCGCGCTGCCCAGGACCAGTACTTCGCGTGGGGCGAGCCGGGCGAGCGCCCGTTCGAGCTTGGCACTGCGATGCGAACGCGAGCCGACAATGCGCCCCTGCCGGATGTCGCTGACCGCGCTCACCCGAACCGCCTCCGGTTGACCTTCGCGCACCCGGAAGGCTCCCTCACCGACCCAGGCCGCGAATAGGTCGCCGCGCGCTGGGGCCTCGATCACCGACGCGACGGCGCGCCCGCTCTCGACCAATCCGATCATCACCGCAAACTCGCCATTCTTGTCGACGAACTCGCGCGTCCCGTCCACCGGATCTACGAAGAAGATGCGATCCGACTTGCGGAAGTCGGCGAACGTTTGCGGGTCGCTCTCCTCCGCGACGATCGGTACGCCCGGAAAGTCGCGCGTCAGCTGTTCGACGATCAGGGCGTTGGCTCGGCGATCAGCCTCGGTGACCGGATCGTGCGGCGCCTTGTAGTCGACCGCGAAGGGTCGCGAGTAGACGTCCATCACGACGAGCGAGGCGGCGCGGGCGATGCGCACCAGCGCCGACAGCTCGTCTTTCAAGGCTTGATTCCCATGCCCGTAAGCCGGCGCTCCATGGACGCCTTCGCACCTTCCGGCAGGTAAGGCGGCTCCTTGCCCGCATCGCGCACCAGTTGGTCGAATTGCTGCGTGCTGCGAGCGCCGAGCACCACCGAGCTGATGGCCGATTCCTCGAGCACGTAGCGTAGCGCGGCGGCGCGCAGGCTCGTCACCTCACCGTAGACGCTAGGCCTGAGCGCCGAGAGCTGCGAGATACGCTTCTTCAGCTCGTCAGTGGTCCAGCGGTCGCGTCGATGGTCGCCAGTCGCGAACGTTTTGGTGGTTGGCCATTGACCGCAGAGCAGCCCGTGCACGAGCACCGAGCGCGCCAGGAGCCCGATCTCCTTGGCCGTCGCCAGCGCCAGCACGCCGTTCAGATCCTGCTGATGGAAGGGGCTGTAGGCCAGCTCTAGCACCTGGGCGCCATGCTCGATGGCGGCGGTGCCGATCTCCGAGCTGCCCGCGCTGACGCCCCAGCAGCGAATCACGCCGTCTTTCACCAGCTTTTCCAGCAGCTCTCGCGTCTTGTCTTTGTCGAGCGCCACCTTCGACGGGTTGTGGAGCAGCAGCACGTCGATCTTGCGCTTGAGCCGCTCGCGCGACTTCGGGATCGCCTCCCCGAGGTAGACATCGTCAAAGCGCTTGCATGGCGGCGTGGCGGAGCGGTCGGTACCGACCTTCGTGATCACGATGGCGTCTTCGTGCTTCTCCAGCAAGCGCCCGAGCCGGCTCTCCATCGCGCCCTTGGCGTAGGCGTCGGAGGTCTCGAAGGCTTTGACGCCCAGCGCGAGCGCCCGCTCGATCACCAGATCCTGCTCGGTCTCCTCGACCGCGCCGTAGCCATCGCCCGACAGACCCCACGTGCCCAGGCACAGCTCGGGGATTTCGATGCCGGTTTTGCCGAGCTTACGGCGGCGCATCAGGCGCCTATAGCACGCAGCGCGGGCCCGGCGCTCGCTAAGGGCCCGCGAATGGCTAAGTCGAACGCCCTCGCGGCCGATCCATCTCGGCTAGGGTCCTTGAGAGCCGGTTTCCGTGACAGATGAGTCAAGTTTTGACTGCAAAGTTGGTGTCCGAGCAGGCGAGCTGAGGACTCCTGCGACCATCGTGGGTTTGATCGCAACGGGCGCCGGCCTCGCCGGTTTTGGTCT
>DATEDZ010000126.1:0-50136 GCA_035281385.1 Polyangiaceae bacterium | reverse complement strand
GAACGCGTGCGAAGTCATCGATGCTCCTGATCGCGCGCCACAGCGCGGCTGAGACGCGGCAAGCCGTCATGCCTACGCGAGCACGCTTCGACGAGCGACCTTGCTCCGCAACCTCGTCTCAACAAAAATCGCTTGCTCGATGCACTTTCGTGCGTTCGGACGCTGCGCCGGCGCCCAAGGCGGAGGAGCAGAAACAGCGGGGCTTCCCCAGCCCCGCCCGCTCCGAAGCCCCGAAAGCAGGCAACCACGCCATCGCGGGGCCAGGAGCGCGCTACGTCGTGCGAGTAGCGCGGTTCCGCTGTCAGCCCGGCATGCTTCGGCTCGAACCATGAGCTCCAGCCTCGAGCGCGGGGGCCAGAGCGGCTCGAGCCAAGCCCGCGCACGTTCACCTGCTACTCGCGCAAGATGCTCGAAGCCTTCGATGTGCTAGACGTCTAAACCGTGTTGGTCCCGCGCGGTTTCGCGCTAACCATTCCAAAAGGGGCGAGCCAATGAACGAGAAGGCCGGTTAGCGCTGCGAGACGCGGTGCTCCGCGAGCGGCTCGAGGTCGAGATCGTCGTTGTCGATCGCTTCCGCACGCTCGTCGGGCGGGAGAGAGGAATTGCGAGAGCCTTCGCTTATCGACATGTCCTCCAGGTCGGGAAGCTCGTGAGGATCATTGGCGTGCGGCCGCTCCTCGTGCGTGGTCTGGGTCGCTCGCTCCAGCCAGACCGCGCCCCAGTCCTCGGGCGACACCGCGTCATAGCCCTCGGTCTGCTCGCCTTCGGCAAAGCCGGGGGTCGCGTTCCAGATTTCGTCCAGCGCGGCGTCGTCGCGTCCGCGCCGGGGCGGTTGCTCCGGTTCTCCGAAGAGCGAGGCGCCGGAAGTCTCGTCCTCAGGCTTGGTGTGGAAGAGTCCGTTGTCGATCTCCGGGTCCGCGCTGTGCCCGATCGGCAGCTCCCCGCTGTCGCGTTCGATCAGCCGATCATAGCTGGGATCGGGCGCGTCGCTCGAATCGAGCTCCCCAGACTTGGGGCGGCGGAGCCGCTTGCTTCCGATCCACGCTGCGGCCGCGCTGGCGGCGACCGCGGCACCTGCCACGACGAGAGCTGAGCTTGCTTTGCGATTTCCCACGGTATTCGACCTCTGCTACTGAGCTTTCGATGCAATTTCGGGGCCCCCTGAGCGGCTTGCGAATTGCGCCATGAAACGGGAGTCGTGCCGACTCATGCGCCTGGTCGAGCCCGAGCGCGGGCGCCCCGCCGTGACAAGCCTGCGCGGTCGCGTGCGATCTGCGCGCCGCCGCGTCCTAAGAACGCCTTGCGCGAGCGTCGGTGGAGCGCTATTTTCTGGGGCTGCGAGGGTCCACGTGCGGGCCGACGGGAAACGCTTTCCGCTTGGCGTTCATCTGCTTGTGCGCTCAGACGTCTTCCCAGCGCTGCGACTCGGCGGAACGGAATATCGCGTCGATGACGCGCATGTTGGCGATCGCGCTCGGCATGTCGTTGTGGACCGGCTTACCGCCCCGAATGGCCTCCGAGAAGCGCTGCCCCTGAACCGTGTACTGGTTGGCGGCTGCAATGC
The DNA here is from genome assembly GCA_035281385.1 of Polyangiaceae bacterium. Classification (GTDB taxonomy): domain Bacteria; phylum Myxococcota_A; class Polyangia; order Polyangiales; family Polyangiaceae; genus PMG-095. The sequence continues at coordinate 48,572 of DATEDZ010000126.1, read as the reverse complement.
TCAGCGTCTCGCGCCGATCATCCGAGCTTTGCGCGACCGTGAAGTCGGGTGCGCCGACGAAGCCCTCGTCCACGTAAACCTTACAAGGCCGGTCGTAAGGCGCATTGAACGGGATTTCCACCTCGATATGGCCCTTGCTGCCGTAGACGTGCACACGCTGATACGGCACGTGCTGCGTGCCAACCACGAACGTGGCCTGCCCGACGCCGAAGTCCAGGATGGCCGAGGTCAGCCGGTCGCACTTGCTCTCCGGATCCCAGTCGCACATGCCGACGGCGCGCTGCGGCTCCGTGCCGAAGATCAAGCGCGCGGTGTTGATGGCGTAGCCGCCGATATCGTAAAGCGCGCCGCCGCCCACTTCTTTCTGGTTGCGGATGTTGTCGAGGTCGCTGTTGCTGTACGAAAACGCAGTCTGGATCGCGCGCGCCTTGCCGATGCGACCGCTGGCGATCAGCTCCACTACCTTGTCCCATTGCGGGTGGTAGCGAACCATGAAGGCCTCGGCGATGATCTTGCCGGTTTGCTTTTGAACCTTGGCCAGCTCCTCGGCCTCGGCAGCGTTCATGCTCAGGGGCTTCTCACACAGCACGTGCTTGCCGGCTTGTGCCGCCTTGATCGACCAGGGTACGTGCATATTGTTGGGCAGCGGATTGTAGATGGCCTCGATCTCGGGATCCGCAACCAGCTCCTCATAACTGCCCAGCGCGCGCGGCACGCCCGCTGAGGCGGCGAACTGCTTGGCCTTGTCGAGCGAGCGCGACGCCACCGCCTGCACGTCGACCAGCGGCGCTTTCTTCATGCCCGGAATCGCGGCCATGAGCGCGAAATGACTCGCTCCGAGCACGCCCCAACGCACGGGCTTACCGCCCGACTTGTCGTCAGCCATGGCGCGCATGGTATATCGGGAACCGATGCCGACCAACAAGCTTTGGATCGAGCACACCGAGCGGGCGGCCTGGGATTCGGTCGAGGCGCTGCGCGAAAAATTGTCGAAAGCCGAAGAGCGCTTGCAGGCATTGCTGCCGAACGTCGACCGCGTGCCGCAGCTGCTCGACCTGCTACAACAAGCCAAATTGAAGCACGCCGAGAGCGCGCCCAGCCACGTCGAGATTGTCAATCGACTTCTCGAACGACTGGACAGCTTACAGGCAGAGCTCGACGCGGCGAAGGCTCCGCAGCCTTCTGTCTCGGGATCTTTGGGGCCCCAACCCCCAAGCATCAGCTTCGGTGCAGGGGATTTTCGACGTCGACTCGACTCCGATGATCTCGAAGACGCGCCCGACTCTGGTAGGCTCGCGAATGATCAGCCGGACATCGCTGACTTCACACAGATCATGCGCCGCCGTTACGAGAGCTCGGGCTTGGAGCTGCCACGCGACGTGAATCGCTTGCTTTCGCTCACCGAAACCAAGCTCGACGACCTGGCAGAGCTCGAAGGTAGTGCGCTGCGTGAAGCTGCCGTGGATCTGGCGATCCTGGCGGCGCTCATTCACGAAGCGTCGCGCGGCAAGAGCTGACGCGAAGACGCGAAAGGGAACCTCGTGCGATCGTATCGACCTCAAGTAGGCTGCGTTTGGTGCCTCTGTGCCGCGCTCGCGGCATGCCAAGCCACCGAGCCCGGCCCCGAGCCAGCCAGCTTGCCGCCCCCGGCACCCGCGCCCGAAGCCGCGCCGGCCGCGCCCGTAGCCGCCGCCAAGCCCGCCGCCACCCCGAGCAAGAGCATGCCCAAGTTTTCCGAAGACGTGGAGTTTCTGTCCAAGCACGGCGCCATCAAGGTGCTCGAGTCGCCGGCAGGCGGCCGCATCGCGATCTCGGGCAAGTACCAGGCCCGGGTGATGACGAGCGCGGTCGAGGCGACGGGTCAGAGCCTGGGCTTCGTCAACCGCAGCTTCATCGAGTCGGGCAAGACCGGTGCCGCCTTCGACAACTACGGCGGGGAGGATCGCTTCTGGCTCGGACCCGAAGGCGGCCAATACGCGCTCTACTTTCCCGCCGGCAAGCCGTTCGAGTTCGGTAACTGGCAGACGCCGAAGGCCTTTCAAGAAGGCGAATGGGCTGTCAAGGACGGCGCGACCGCAACCAGCGTCATCTTCACGCGCTCGATGACCCTCTCGAATTACGCCAAGACCGAGCTCGTCATCGACGTGGAGCGCAAGCTCTCCGTTTTGGGCGCCGAGCAGGCCAAAACCGCGCTCGGCATGGACATCCCCAAGGACGTGAAGTGGGTCGGCTTTGCCACCGACAACACCATCACCAACAAGGGTAAGAAGGCCTGGACGGAAGACAAGGGGCTGCCCAGCATCTGGATTTTGAGCATGTTCGTACCCGCGCCCGGCACGCGCGTGATCGCGCCCTTCGACAAGGCCGGTAAGGGCGAGGTGGTCAACGACAAGTACTTCGGCAAGATTGGCCCCGACCGACTGGTCGTCAACAGCGACAAAGGCTTCGCCCTGTTCAAGGCCGACGGCAACTTGCGCAGCAAGATTGGTCTCGGCCCCGCGCGCGCCAAGTCGGTCATCGGCAGCTACAGCGCGGAGGGTAAGCTGCTCACGATCGCGCGCTACACCCGACCTTCCGGCGCCAAGAAGTACGTCAACAACCTGTGGGAGATCTCCAAGGAGCCGTACGGCGGCGACGTGAACAACGCCTACAACGACGGCCCGGTTGAGCCGGGCAAGCCGTCGCTCGGCGGTTTCTACGAGCTCGAGAGCAGCTCACCCGCGGCCGCGCTCGCGCCTGGCGCCTCTCTCAAGCACACGCACGAAACCTACCACTTCACCGGGCCCCGCGAAGCGCTCGAAGCTATCTCGGTGAAAGTGCTGGGCGTGAGCCTGGCCGACGTCGAAGCGACTCCGATGTAGGTTACGTCTCCCAGCCAATTTCCCGCCCCTACAGGATCCAGCCGATGCGCAGGTTCGCGGTCGGAATGACCGAGCGGCCGATGGTTTCGAGGGTGTCCTTCACGGAATCGTCGATGGGCTGCACGTACTCGCCTTCGAGGTCCTGCTGATACATCGGATCCAAATCCGGAATTTTCGTGACCTGCCTCGAGTACTTGATCTGGCTAGGCGCGATCGGGATTTGCGCGCCGGCGTCGACACCAAAGCTGAAGCCGATGCTGGTGGTGTGGAAGTAGCCGATCAGCGCGGTCAGCATCAACGTACGCACCGAACCTTGGCTATCGTACTTGAACGTCGCCGGAAGCGTGAAGGTCCGGCCATTGATCGTCACGCTGGTCATGGCGCCGACAGTCTTCGTCAAGGTGCCGTCGACGGTCGCGTAGCCAGCGCCGCCTTGCAGAAAAAAGCCACCGCCCATGGGGTAGAGGCGTCCGTAGATGTCGTAGTGCTGGTACGAAATCGTGGCGTCACCGTAGTAGCTGAGCTGCACCGTCGGAATGATGCCGATGTTCGCGCCCGCGCCGATGAAGCGCGTGACCTTCATCGTGCCGCCGATGCTGAACACGCTGGGTAACCCCACACCCACCACCGGACCGATCTTGAAGTGGTCTGTTTCGTCTTCCTCTGCCTTGTCAATCTGCGCGTCCGGCGGCACCGGGCGCTTCTCTTCGAACAGACCTTCGGTCGCGCGCTTGGGTTGCGACCTTTCGGCGGGCGCCGGCGTGGGAGCGGGCGCGGGCTCGTCGAAAGCAGGCGCCGGCGTGGGAGCCGCAGGTGGCGGCGGGGGACGAGGCGCGGGCTTCTGCTGCGCCGGAGGTGTCTCGGGCGGGAGAGAAAACGAGTCGGAAGGCGGCGGCGCCGGTGGCGGCGGTTCAGCAGGGGGTGCGGGCGGCGGCTCCGCGGGTGGTGCCGGCGGTGTTTCAGCGGGCGGCGGCGACGGCTCGGCGGGCGGCGGCTCGGCGGGCGGGGCGTCCTGGGCCAAGGCCCGCATGGACCAGCCGATCAGCAGACCGATGACGCTCGCGCTCAGAACCGAGGATCGCCATTTTGGCATCCCCACGAGGCTAACACGATCTTTTGCCCGATCTGCAGGGTGGCGTTGACCCGATCAGCCCCGCCGCCCTACCTCACGACCCAAGGTCCACCAGTCGGGTCAGATCGGACTGCGCCAGCAGTAGTTCCACGCTCATCGCCAGGCCAGCGGCGTCGTCCTGGTCGAAGCGCGCGAGCACCGGGCTGTCGAGATCCAGAACGCCCCAAAGCACTCCATCTCGCAGCAGGGGCAGCACGATCTCCGAGCGTGACGCCGCGTCGCAAGCGATATGGCCCGGGAAAGCCTGCACGTCAGGAACGATGACGGTCCGGCGTTCCTGCGCGGCGGTGCCGCACACGCCCCGCCCGACCGCGATCCGGAGGCAAGCCACCTTGCCCTGGAAGGGGCCGAGCACCAGAGTATCGCCACGTAGGAAATAGAAGCCGACCCAATTCAGATCTGGCAATCCCTCGTAGAGCAAGGCGGCAGTGCTGGCGGTATTGGCCAACCCGTCCCGTTCGCCAGCCAACAACGCGCCCAGTTGTTCATTCAGCTGGCGGTAGGCGCTAGACTTCGGGATGTCGGAAGCGCGCCGAACCACGAACATCCCACACATTGTAAACCATCTCCCGCCGCTAGCGTACTTCCCGTAGCAAAGAGCAGCCTCGTGACCACTCCCCGCAGCTATTCGAAGCCCTCCGACGCCGAGCTCCGTGAGCGCCTCACTCCGCTCGAGTACGAGGTCACCCAGCACGACGCGACCGAGCCGCCGTTTCGGAACCGCTTTTGGGACAACCACGAGCGGGGCCTTTACGTGGACGTGGCCAGCGGCGAGCCGTTGTTCAGCTCGCTCGACAAGTTCGATTCCGGCACCGGCTGGCCCAGCTTCAGCAAACCCATCGATGCAGAGCGCATCGTCAATCACGAGGATCGGGCATACGGGATGCGCCGCGTCGAGGTGCGTTCCAAGGACGGCGACTCACACCTCGGTCACGTGTTCGACGACGGGCCGCCCCCGGCGGGTCTGCGCTATTGCATCAACTCGGCGTCGCTGCGCTTCATTCCGGTTTCGGAGCTCGAGCAGGCTGGCTACGGCGCGTACCTACCACTGTTCGATGGCGTTTCGGCGGCTGGGAACGCGCCGCAGGGCGCGACCGACAATGCCTGCGCCCGCCCTGCGCCCGGCGAACGGCCCGGCTGTGAAGCGACGCTCGAGACCGCGATCCTAGCCGGCGGTTGCTTCTGGGGAATGGAGGAGCTGCTGCGCGAGATCCCCGGCGTGCTCGAAACCGAGGTCGGCTACGCGGGCGGCGTCGTGAAGAATCCGCGCTACGAGCACGTGAAGACCGGCCGCAGTGGGCACGCCGAAGCGGTGCGCATCGTCTTCGACCCGAGCAAGCTGTCGTTCGCGGAGCTGCTCGAAAAATGGTTCTTCAAGATGCACGATCCCACGACCAAGGATCAGCAGGGCAACGATCGCGGCACCCAGTATCGTTCGGCCATCTTCGTGACATCGCTCGAGCAGCGCGAGGTCGCCGAGCAGGTCAAGCGCAAAGTAGCTGCCAGTGGCAAGTGGAAGCGCCCGATCGTCACCGAGATCGCCGAAGCTGGCCCCTTCACACGCGCCGAGGAGTACCACCAGGCGTACCTGCAGAAGAATCCGGGCGGTTACACCTGCCACTGGATGCGCGATTAAGCGCCGCTAGTCGATGGCGAAGCAATAGATCAAGCCGTCGCCGCCGGTACCCTGCAGGTTGGGTAGCGAACAACCGCTCGAATCGTGCGCGGAGTTCCAGGACATCGGCATATCGCCGCCGCCCATCTTGTCGTGATGCCCGACGCGCGCGGCACCGTCGGCACCGCTGGTCCAGTCGGCACAGGTGTGATCCTGGCCGGCCGGATAAGCCATTCCGGCCTCGGTCGAGCCAGTCAGGACGTCGTGGCGATTGGGAGTGTCGCCGCGCCCCATCACTACGGCGCCGGTTTCGTTGACCGTATTGGCTTTGCCGAGCACGTTGTTGGGACTGTGCAGATCGGCGACGCTCGTCGCGACGGTGACGCCGTTGGCGTTGACCCAGGGCCCCGCGCCGATGCGGTCTGCGGCGTTGACGGCCGGTGGTCCGGAAGCGGAGAGATAAGCATGCCAGGTGTGATCGCCGCCGCCTGCTGCCATGGCCAGCATCTGACAATGCGTGTCCGCCCCCTCGATGCCGCCGAAGTTGGCGCCCTGGCCGGGATTCTTGCTCGTGAGGAAGAAAGTCATCTTGCTCTTCTCACCGCCGCTGCCACCCGCGCCTCCTCCACCCGCCCCTGCACCTCCGGCGCCGCCGCTGCCGGCCGTTGAGCCGGCACTACCTCCGACACCGCCACCTGCGCTGGCGCCTGACGCACCCGCGGCGGTCCCACCGGCTGTGGGCATGCCGGCAGTGCCGCCGATCCCCGACATTCCGCCGCCCCCGCCCCCGCCTTGCCCCGAGGGCGTCGGTGAATCCGTGGAGCAGGCGATCGCGCCCAGTACCAGGCCACCGAGAACCATCGAATGCATGGATTTGAGCAATTTTAACGACCTGTGCATGGCGAGGACCTCCGGCTGGGCAGCATCCGGGCTGCCGCATTGAGTTAGTGCTTGCTGACCACCCAATTCGATCATCCGAATGCGCGCTGACCGAGCCATCGCAACGAAAATTATCAGCAGACTGCCGCACCTGGCCAAGGTAAAAAAGCCGTTTCGGAGCAGCTGGTTGCATCGAGCTGACGCTGCCGAACGTGGCGTGTCACCTCGAGTAGGCTGTCCGCTTCATGGCAGATCGCGTTTCGTTCAGCGAAGCCGTCCGGGTGTGGGCCAAGATCGGTCTGCTCAGCTTCGGCGGTCCGGCGGGGCAAGTGGCGTTGATGCACCAGGTGCTGGTCGAAGAGCGCCGCTGGATCGACGAGGAGCGCTTTCTTCACGCGCTCAACTACTGCATGCTGCTGCCGGGTCCCGAGGCCCAGCAGCTGGCGACTTACATCGGCTGGTTGATGCACAAGACGCGTGGCGGGCTTTCGGCAGGCCTGCTCTTCGTGCTGCCGGGCTTCGTCGCCATCCTACTGCTGAGCCTGCTCTACGCGGGCTTTCGGCAGCTGCCAGCGGTGGCGGCGTTGTTCTTTGGGCTGAAGGCAGCGGTGCTCGCCGTGGTGGTCGAGGCACTACTGCGCATCGGCAAGCGCGCGCTCAAGACCCGGCTGATGGTGCTGCTGGCGGCCGCTGCGTTCGTCGCGATCTTCGTGTTCGAGGTGCCGTTTCCGATCACGGTGCTGGGCGCGGGTCTGTTCGGCTTCCTCGGTAGCCGCATCCGGCCGGCTGCATTCCCCGCTCCCTCTGTGGTCACGGCGTCAGGTGACCACGCCACGCTGATCGATCGCATGGCGGGCGCCGGGGAGCTCGCGCACACCCAACCTGCTCGAGCCCGCCCGCTGCGCGTGCTGCTGGTATGCTCGGTGCTTTGGGCGGCACCGCTCGTCGCTTTGTCGCTGCTCGTAGGCGAGCAGTCGGTGTTCTTTCAGGAGGGTGTGTTCTTTTCGAAGGCGGCGGTGGTGACGTTCGGTGGTGCCTACGCGGTGCTGGCCTACATCGCGCAGCGCGCGGTCGAAACCTACGGCTGGCTCCAGCCCGGAGAGATGCTGGACGGCCTCGGACTCGCCGAGACGACGCCGGGCCCGCTGATCATGGTCGTGCAGTTCGTGGGCTTCATGGGTGCCTTTCGCAACCCCGGCACCCTGTCACCGCTGCTGGCCGGCGTGCTCGGGTCGGTCATCACGGTGTGGGTCACTTTCGTGCCCTGCTTCCTGTGGATCTTCGTGGGCGCCCCTTACATCGAGGCGCTGCGCGGCAGCCGCGCCGTGCATTCGGCGCTCTCGGCCATTACGGCGGCGGTGGTCGGAGTCATTCTCAATCTGTCCCTTTGGTTCGGCCTGCACGTGGTGTTTCGACAGGTCACCGAGCAGCGCCTGGGCCCCGCTCGGCTGCTCGTCCCGGAGTGGCCGAGCATCGACCTGGCCGCCTTGGTGCTGGCAGCGGCCGCCATGCTGGCCATGTTTCGCTTCAAGCTGGGTCTCCCCAAGACCCTGGCCGCAAGCGCCCTCCTCGGCGCCGTTTGGAAGCTCGCGTTCCCCTAGAGATCTGCCCGCGAAAACACGCCCAAAAACCGACTAAACCAGGCCGCTAGACGCCCCCCGCTCCGCCGCGCTACACCTCTCGCCAACTCGGCACGAGTGGCGGAATTGGCAGACGCGCCGGATTTAGGTTCCGGTACCGCAAGGTGTGTGGGTTCAAGTCCCTCCTCGTGCACAACAGCGAAACGATTCGAGAAGTCGGCGAACCAAAAATCGATTCTTGAGTGAATCGGTCAAGGTTGCCGACGATTTGCCGACGATTGGAGCGAGGACGCGGTCTCGCGCCAGACCCCACAACCCAGGATCACCATGACCGTCCTGTTCGGTTTCGCATCTCCGCTCCATGGCGCGTCCTTCCTTGCTGGCGATGATCTCGAGTCAAATCGGAAGGTGCGCGTCGACAAGGTCCTCTTCGTGTGGCGCCGTTTCGCAGTTGGCGTCTACGGCCTCGACACTCTCCTCGAGGCGGTCCAGTTTTCGAGCTACGGCTGCCAAGATGCGCAGAGCGTGCGTTTCAGCACAGGATCCGAGATCAAGCCCGTCAACGACGTGCGTTCACTTTGTGAAAGAGCGGCAGGTTGCATCCCTCGCTTGGCGGCAAAGTATCGGAGAAATGTTGCCAGGCAGGTCGCCGCAGGCGAGCTCACGCCGCGCCAACGAGACCAGATGCTAAGCAGCGGTGGAGGTCTCGTAGTGCTCGACTGCGAGGAAATGCAGCTCCATCACGCGAGGCTTCGTGGGCAAGTCTTGCAGGAGGGCTCGACAGCGGCTTTCGACATTGAGTCCTTTCCCAAGGAGCGAGCCTTCCGCTTCGCCATCAACGAACCCCTGGACGTAGGCCCGATTACCGTTGACATGGCCGCCAAACCTCGACGGTGGTGTCGCCCGGAAGTCGTGGCAGCGCGACTGGAGTGTGAAGGTGCTGGCTTTCCGGGCACCATCGGCGATCTCGGCGCCAGCTTCACCAATCGAGCCGATCAAACAGAGTTCTTCTCCGCGTTTGCGTCCGTGGACGACTACATGACCGCACACGCGGTTCCGCCGTACACCCCCGGCGCTGGAACATCCAAAGCGAGGTAAGCATCCTCGTACCCCCAACCATGGTGGAACCCGCCAAAGGGGCCCTGAACCGCGCTGCGCATCACATCCGAGATGACCTAGACCGTGGACGCGGCCCAATCCACGTCGCTGGCGACGAAACACGGCGTGCTCTTGACCGGACGAGGCGACGTCCCCACCAGCGTCGACGCCGACGCACGGCTCGAGCTGCGAGCCAATCGTCGAGCGCCATGGCTCGCCCCCAGGCCTCCTGAATCTTACCGGACACGGTCCTTGGGTCAGGAATGGCGACAAGCATTGTGCCACGGCTGCCGAATTCGTTCAGGGAAGAACCGAGAAGCCATAGCGCATCGTCCACCATCAGGAAGCGATCATGGACGTCCGGGCGGACTCCGGCCATCACCCGAATTTCGATTTGCTCCTGGGCCCCAGGGCCACGCATCACTGCCTGGGCTCGAGCGCCGAGCCGCGCACCAGCTGGCATGGAATCTCGCTTGGCGTTCGTCCTGAGGCCCTCGGCCGACGTGAGGATCTTGATTGGGGCAGATGTGTGGCCGACTGCCAGCGCAAACCGCCCGAGCTCTGTTTCATCAAAGTAGGGGTCCACAATCCACGCGCTCGTCCGCGTCGCCTTGATCAGCTCGCGAAGGGTCTTCGCTGCGGCGTCCGCGTCACCCTCGAACCACTGCTGGTACGGGGAGACTCGCTTTTCACGGCGCGCATAGTTGGCTGCGAGTACCTTCGCCGCCGTAACGCCCTGCGGGTTGGTCGCTAGCCGAACGATGTCGGGTTCGTTCAACAGAGGAACCGAGTACGTGTCTTCCGGACGGTCGCCGCTTGCCGCAATCGTCACGTTGCGAGTGGTCATGACCGTTCCGATCGAGATGTTGACGCCCTCCAGGAAGCACATGGTCGGGTCCTGCACCACTAGGCCGCGTCGGTCGTGTACAACGTCGTAGGAGAAGGTCTCGGGCTCGTGGGGCAGCTCGATCAAGTGCTTGCCGGTCAACGGGAACCAGATCGGCGCCTCAGCGCCTCGCGGTCGGTTTCGGTGCAGGATGAAGGTGTAGCCGTCAACGGGCGCGTTGCGAAAATTCGCCTCGACCCTGATACCAAACCCTCGGCTACGCGGTGCCAGATCCCGACTCACCCCGACGTTGGCGAGATCTGGATCAACAACGAGCAGGCGAGCGGCGCCCAGTTCCTCGGGATCGACCCTGAAGTCCCACTCCACCTTCTCACTCAGCCAGGACAAGGCGCGGTCTCTTTCCTGCTCATTCCAAAGACCTGCCTCCCAAGGTACGCGGTCGGGAATCAAGCTAGAGGTACGATGAGCCTGGTGCGGGACCACGGAGCCCGGCGTCAGGCTCTTCGTCCGAAACATTAGCGCGGGCCAAGGCGGCTCCGATAAGAGGTCCATCGTCCCGAGCGGGTGCCCGCCCTCTTCCTCCGGGAGTCGAACCGATCGAGTGGCGCAACTGCGATACCACCTGAGCCCCGCGTCACCGCTAAGCAAATACCTCCGAAAGAAGAGAAAGTAGCGCTTACTCAGCTCGCAGCGCTGTAGGGCCATGTCAACGGCGTCGAAAATCCCGGCAGGCCCGACGTCTACTGTTCCGAACAGCAGGAATCGCTCGTTAACGTTTCGACGAAGGCACCAGGCGAGCGTGAGAACCGCAGCCTGACCGCCGACTTGAAAGTCGTCGATGCTCTCCTCCGTCACCCTCACCACGTTCATGCATGCAGTATCAGCGTCTGCGTCCCGGCGACGAACTCGACATCAGGATCTCAGGTCAAATCGACCGCGTGCTCCGACGAGCAGTCGCAAAGATCGCCTGCAACTACCTCGCGTATCAGTATCCTGAAATAGCTCGAACGCCTCAACTTTGGCCGCGCGGCGCTACATCCGGTACGGCACTCCCGACGATTTTGACCCCGTCGCGCTCTCTTCGAAGCCGTTGGTGGTCGGCGCTACAGCCGAGCATGCGCCCCTGGCCCACGCTGTCGCCGTTGAGTGCAGGCGGGGACGCCTGGTGGGCGACGTTACGTTGTTCTTTCGTTTTCGGTATCGCGTTCTGTTGGCGGACGGTGGCTTCCTTGATCCCCCGACCGGGGTGGAGAGCGGCCATCTCTTCAACGTAGCCGCGAGGCAGATCCTGCCCCTGACTACTGACCCGACACTTGGAAGGCCGCTTTCTCCTCCGAAGAACGGGTAGAGGCTTGGGAGCGCTTTCGCCGGGAAAGATGTCATCAGTTGCTTGCGCTCGGCGTTTCCTCGATCCATTATGTCGGCTAATTCAAAAACATGCCGACAGAAAGCCGCACACCTTACGCTCGAACCCTCGCCCTTCTCCGGCGATCGGGGGTGATGCGCCTGCGGGACTTCCAGAAGTCGGGCATCGCCAAGGCTGCCGTCCTGCGGCTAGCGGAGGCAGGCCAGCTGGAGAGGATCGGAAGGGGGCTCTATGCCCTGCCAGGGCGAGAGGTGAGCGAGTCCGAGGCGCTGGTGCAGGTCGCCAAGCGCGTGCCAGATGGAGTGGCGTGCCTCCTTACCGCGCTCGTCTTCCACAACCTGACGGATCAGAACCCTTCCAAGGTCTGGCTCGCCATCGATCGCAAGGCCAGAGAGCCACAGCTCGATTGGCCACCGCTAGAGGTCGTCTGGTGGTCGAGCAAGCTGCTGGCATTCGGGGTCACGGTGAAGACGATCGGCGGCGTACCCGTCAAAGTGACTACGCCGGCCAAGACGGTTGCTGATTGCCTGAAGTACCGAAACAAGATCGGAACCGATGTCGCGATCCAAGCTATCCGCGACTATCGGCGAAGTCGACGCTCCATTGACGATCTCTTCGAAGCGGCTCGGGTTTGCCGCGTGGAGCGAACTCTCCGAACCTACCTGGAGGCGATGACGTGACCCGCAAGAAGGGAACCCCTCCCTCGAACGTCGCGCATTCGGTGAAAGCGCGGCTGCTCCAGCGAGCCCGGCGAGACGGCGAGGACTTCAACTCGCTCTTGGTCCGGTACGTGCTCGAACGGCTGCTCTATCGGCTAGGGGTGTCGCCGCACGCCAACGAGTTCGTGCTGAAAGGCGCCCTGCTCTTCGTCGTGTGGTCGAACCAGGCCCACCGTGCCACGAAGGATCTTGACCTACTCGGTAGCGGCCCTCCTGAGCCTGCCCGGCTAGCGCAAATCTTCGCGGAGATCTCGGAGATCGCTGCACCGGACGACGGCGTCATCTTCGTTGTCGAGAGCATCGTCGCCGAGCCGATCCGCGAGGAAGCGGTCTACGACGGGATACGCCTGCGCTTCGCGGCGCGACTCGGCAACGCCGAGATCCCGGTCCAAGTCGACGTGGGTTTCGGTGACACCACCGTGCCCGAGCCGCAGGAAACGGAGCTTCCCGCGTTGCTCGACTTCCCGGCTCCGAGCTTGCGCGCCTACGCACGGGAATCGAGCATCGCCGAAAAGTGCCATGCCATGGTCGAGCTGGGCCTCGCCAACACCCGCATGAAGGACTTCTACGACCTGTGGTTCCTCGCCACGGAGTACTCGTTCGAAGGGACTGTGCTCGCGGAGGCGATCCAAGCGACGTTTGTCCGACGCCGAACCGTCGTTCCGAGCGACGAGCCCGTCGCGCTGTCGAACGAGTTCGCCACGGACCCAGCGAAACTCAACCAATGGACGGCCTTTCTCCGGCGGGCACGACTCCGGAAGCAGGCTCCGCCATTGGTGCAGCTCATCGCCGTTCTCCGAACATTCCTGATGCCCGTTCTACGAGCAGCGACCGGCACTGGTGCTTTCGATTTGCGATGGCAGCGCGGTGGCCCGTGGGAAACCAGGGCCAGCTAGGTCATGTCGATCTAACGTCGCAATTTCTCCAGCCCGCTCGCGTGCCCTATCGCTCGTTGGCGCAAAGCCTGTAACTTGGCGTCGAATGACGACCCCTCAGCCAGTATCGACAGCGTATCGCGCGAACGAGAGGGACCCATGATCGGGACGATCATGAACCCTCGTGTCGCCGCGGAGATTGGGGAGGCATTCGGCGCCGCGTCAGCGCAGTCGCGAGCGCGCCTTGAGCGGTCCCGTCGGCGAGAAGAGCAAGGCCAGGCCGCGACTCGAGAAGACACCTTCACGGATGACCTGCTGGACGCCATGGAGCTTGCGATTCAGGAGTCGCTGCACCACCTGTCCGCGACGCTTGCGCAACAGGGTACGAACGTGCGCATCGAGTTCGAGGCCACGAAGGCCCTCAAGGTGAAGAAACCAAGTTCGGACTTGATCTGGGCGTAAGGGTGCTCATTGACTCGCCCGGCTACTCGATTGAAAAAGCGATCCTGGTTCAGTGCAAGCGCATGTACGGGTCGGACGCCGTTGGCACATTTCCGAAGTTGAAAGGCGATGGCGAACGTCAAGCGAAAGACATGCTCAGAGTCACGCCAGCGTCGTTCTTTTTTCTGTTCAATCACGGGAACCCAGAAACGCTCTGGCGGATGATGCATCCAGCTGGGTTCGAGCCGTGGCCGTGGCGATGGGTGCACCCTCCGTCGCATCCGCTCGACGACTACTTCGACCCCGGGATCGTGGTGCTGCCAGCCACCAGAGTCTTGGCCATGTCCCAGGCGACCTCGCCATTCCCAGTGCACGCAAAGGACGTCCTTCCAGGAGCGACTCCGCTGGGCCAGTTCATCGCCGAGTTGTTTGCGCCATGCGTTGTAGGCGATCCGATGATGACGATTGTTCCGCCGCGCAGTAGCAGCGGCAGAGCCGGCTGAACCGAGAAAAGGACGCCCTTCGCGTTGGTGTCGAACGTCCGATCCCACTGCTCCTCGGTGATCGTGCCGAGCGGGCCGTTGGCGTTCGTGATCGCGTTTGCGACCACCGTATCGAGCCGCCCGTGACGCTCCACGACCTGCTTGAACATCGCTTCCATCTCCGAGAGTTTGGCGACGTCCGCGACGATGCCGGAGCTCTTCGGCCCGAGCCGCGCGACAGCTTCGTCGAGCACTGCACGGCGGCGACCTGTCAGCACGACGCTCGCGCCGTCCTCCACAAACTCCTGGGCGATGCCGAAACCGACGCCTTGGCCACCGCCAGTGATGACCGCGACCTTACCTTCGAGTTGCTTTTGCATTGTTTTCTCCGATCCCTTCGGGTGCGCTCTACTTCTTCTCCGTGAACGTATACTCGTTCGAGAAAATGAGCTGCTGCTCGTCGCGGAGCTTCAGCGTGCGTTGCGTTCCATCATCGACGACGAACTCGAGCGCGAACCCCCAGATCCCGGCGTCGACCGGACGAAGCGACACGCTGCCGTCCGGATTGCGGCGTGACGCGACTTCACTCTTCCATTCGCCGAAGTCGAAGACTACGGCGGGACCGTTGCGTCGAACCGCGATCTCGCCGAGCTCGTCATTCGCATAGCGGGGCGCGAGCTTCGCCGCGGCGGCTGCGTCGGCCGGCAGAGTGACGAGCTTGCGCTTTTCGGCGAGCTCCGCGTAGAACGACTTCGCCATCGCCGAGACCCGCGCGTCCGCCTCCGGGCGACCGTCAAACAAGAGCTCGAGCAGCTTTCGACGAAACGTGCGGCAAAGCCACCACCCGGGATCTCCATTCGTGAGGATCACGGCTCCCACGCCGTGCTCCGGCAACCAGACCATTTCGCTGTGGTAACCGACGACGTCGCCACCGTGATACACGAAGTCGATCCCGTAGCGGCGCTCCAGCCACAGGCCGAGCCCATATGACACATGCTGGTCGACCGAAACCTGCGGTGCGCGCCGTGCCCGGAGCGGCTCCTCAGCGACGTAGCGCTTTCCGTCGGGTAAGTTCCCGTTCGCGAGCTCCACCTGAACGTACTTCAGCATGTCGCGCACGTTGCTCCACGCGCCCCCGGCCGGGCGCTGTGCGATGATGACCTCGTTCATTTCCATCACGGCGAGCGCTTGCTTGCCGTCTCGATCCGGCGCGTGAGCGGTGGCGCGGTTCGGGCGGCGTAGGGCAAGTCGGTAGTCGAGCGTGGTCGCCGTCATGCCGAGTGGCCCGAACACTCGAGTCTGCATGGCCCTGTCGTACGCGGCGCCGAGCTCGAGCTCGGGGTAAGCGGCATGCCCGCCGATGAACCCCGCCGCCGCCACGAGCAGGTCCGAATAGTGGAGCGTCTCACCGAGCTTGCTCGTCGGCTCGAACGTCGCGAGCTCGTCGAGCTTCTGTTTCGGGGTGCTGCTCCGGATTTCGAGAATGTTCCAGTCATTGCGCGGCGTCCCCGTGCAGGCGCAAACGAGGTGCTTCAGGCGAATGCTCGCGGTCGTTTCCGTGCTGCGGAACTTGAACCTCGGATAGATGGCGGTAACGGGCGTCTCCCAAGAAAACTTTCCCTCCTCGCCGAGCTTCGCGAGCATCAACGTCGTGAGCGGCTTCGTGTTGGACGCAACCATGTACAGCGTATTTTCGTCGACCGGCGCCTTCTTCCCGAGCTCGCGCACACCGAAACCGCCGGCAAATGCGACCTTGCCATCTTGAACGACTCCTATCGAGATGCCGGGGACGCCAAGCTCGCGCTGCGCCGTGGTGACGAACCTCTGGAGCTCCACAATCTCGGCCGGACCGAGACGCCTGGCCTTTTTCCCCGCGAACGATTCACGTTCGAACCCTTTCGGCAAAAGGCTACTTTGAATGAGCTCGATCTGAGCGGTCCGCTTGGTGCTGACCGCGACGCTCAGGTCTTCGATCAACACCGTCCAGCTCTCGCCCGAACTCCGGCGCGCGCTGGCGATCACTTCACGCGGCGCGTTCGGTGACGTCTCGTAAACGTAGAAGCGCGTATCCGTTCCACCCCTCCTGATTCGCCCGATCCGAAGACATCTTGAGCTTGCGCGTTTGCCCGCCGCAGGCCACCCACGCCGTCGCGACCGCCGCATCCGCGTCTTTGGCGTCCACGTCCACGAGCGTCATCCGAGATCCCGCCTCGGGTGGCTCGAGAAGAGTGGCGGCGCCGCGCACGGCGATCTTCCAGCCTTTCGGTGCAATGAACGAGGTGCCTCGCGTGGTCGTTCGTGGGGTATCCGCACGCAGCGCCTCGAACGTCAGGCGAGCTTCGACAGGGGCGGCAGGTGAAGCCGACGGACGGGAAACATCCCTGGCTTTCGGCGTGATCAGCACCTTCTCAGAGCGTGACGAACCGCACGCCGGGACGAGGCTCGTCGCAATCGCTACCAGGGCAGGCATCAGGCGCATGGCACCTCGAGAGCATCATCCATGCCCAGCGTTCTTGCGCCGAATTGTGCCAACCGTCAGCTCCACGCCCAAGCGGTGGGCGGTGGCCAGGCCCCGCTTCCGCTGGCTTCAAGCGATGGTGCGAACAGTCGACGTGCTCACCCAGGGGCTTGCGATGCCTCTTGACCGCGTAGGTCGGCGTGAGGAGATGCGCGTCACGAGCATCCTGAAGCGTGCTGGCTACGAGTCCCGCCATGGCCGGCCCGGCGGTTGGGGGCAGGGAGCCCACGTGGGCGTCTACGCCGAGCGACTGCTCGCCGGTCCGTTGCCTTGGACGTGCTCATGAAGGTTTACGAGTCGTCTTCTGCGTCGCGACTAGCACGAATTCCGCTTCGTGCAGCGTCGTGCTCGCCGACGTGGGCTTTAGGTTCCGGTACCGCAAGGTGTAGGGGTTCGAGTCCCTCCTCGTGCACAACGAAGACCCTAAGAACGACGGCGAGATCGCGGCTTCTTGGGCGACGTTCGTCCTGCGCGGGAGGCTTTCGCGCGCAGGACGGCGACGTCGGCGCGGTCTTGGGGGCGGTCGAAGAAAATCTTCTCGGCAATGAGCTGGTCGCGGCCGAGGTAATGGGCGTCGACGGATCCGAACCGCGCGTCCACCCTGGTTCGCCACGCCTCCGCGAAGGTCAGCGTACCAAAGTGGGAGAGAACGTCGACGCGAACGGGCGCAACGCCAAGCTGAACGATGAGATTCGCGTCGAGCAGTGTCTCGACGGAGACGTAGCTCGGAGGCGGCCCGCCGAAGAAATCCGATAGGGCTTCGATGAAGCGCTCGGCATTGGCGCGGGTCGGCGCGACGAACAAATCCAGATCTTTCGTGGCACGTGGGCGCGCGTGATAGGCGAGGGCATGCGCCCCTCCGATAAGGTAGCGCACCTTCCTAGCGTTTAACCACCCGAGCAACTCTTCGAAGTCTTGAGACACGAGTCTTTCCTTGCGCCTTGAGCGCGCTCTCGAGGCAACCGTGCACAGCGACAACCCGCTGCTCGGGGGTCAATGTTCGCCAGAACTCCGCGTCCTCATCGCCGGCCTGCGCGGCCGGTACGACCACGACCGACCACGTCCGCCCTCGCGAATCTTGGTGCGTCTGCCGCAAGCCAGCGGGCTTCACGTCCATGAGCATAGGCACAGGGCGGCGCCTGGACCAGCGGAAGACTGGGCGCGATGGCTTCGCCACCCTAGAAGTCAGGCATTCCGGGCCAGCAACGGCCGCCAGAGCGCCGTCACGGCGGTGCCGCTCGACTGAGGTGCACCGCCCACGCGCTGTTTCCAGCCCTTCTTCGGGGACGACAAGGGCCACGACGCGGAGCATGCGACGTGAAGCGCTCCGGCGGAACCCAGGACGAGCGGCCGAGGTAATGGGCGCAGCGTAAGGGCACCCAGATCAGGGTGCGAGCTCGCCGACCACCCGCTGCTTGTAGCTCGCATGGCACGACGTACACGCGCTGAGCGTTTCGCTCAGCGCACCGAGCACCGCTGCGGCGTCCTGCTTCGTCGCAGCCCGCGAGATGCCGTCGGCTGCATGGTGGAAGGCCAGGGCTTGCTCGGTGAAGCCCGGGGTGCCGGCACCCATGTGCTCGCACATGCGGCCCATCGCTTCCGAATACCCGATACCTTTGGAGACGTGAGCGACCTCGGCGAAGTCGCCCCGCGCCGTGGCCGCGACGATGCGCTGCACCACGAGCAGGTGATCGCGCATGTTCTCCTTCTGATGGTGCGCCATCATCGGGAGGAGCGGCACGGCCTTACGGGGGTCCAGGTCGTCCAGCACGTCTGCAGGATGCGGTGACACTGCCGCGGCCGTGGCATGCGACGTGGCCGGTGCGGGGCCACCATCGCTCACGGTTTGGCAGCCAAGAACGCCAACAAGAAACACCGAGGCACGCGCGTTCATGGTTCTGCAGCTCCGAGTGCTTGGACCGCGGCGGTCAACAAGCGCAGCGACTCGAGCAGCGCCTGGCGCTTGGTAGGCGGTACACCCTCCGCTACCCGGCGAAAGCGAGCCAGGCTGGCGGCCTGGATCGTCGATGCCATGCGGCGGCCCCGCGGCGTGAGCTCAAGCAGCCGACTGCGTCCGTCGTCCGGTGCTGGGTGCTGTGCGGCGTGAGCGTCCGCTTCGAGGCGTTCGCAGAGGCGAGCGATGCTACTTTTATCGAGACCCAGCCGATTGGCCAGCTCCGACTGCCTGGTGGTGATCCCGCGCTCTTCGCGTTCGAGTAGCACCAAGAGCGCATGCGCGTGTGATGGCGTCAGCGGTTGGCCGCACGGCGTCTGCTTCGTGACCAACAGCCCGAAGCTTCGTACGAACGCCTGCACCGACACCTGAAGGGCCCGAGCATGGGCGTTCGAAACGCGCGCGGTGACTTCGCTCAGCACGGTCCGGTAAGCATGCGGCAATTTAGTTGCGTACGCAACTAAATCCGGACGCGTACGACGCTTGCCTCGACCACAAGCCCGGCCTCCTCTGGTCGTGCGCCCCCGAACGCCCACCGAACAGCAGCGCGCCACCCGAGGCCGTAAGCCTTGCTGGCTAGTCGGCGGCGACGTTTTATGGGGCTTCTTGCGCCGCCGCGGGGTGGCGGTCAGCGAGATATTGTGAGGCTGAATTGCGCGCGTCTAACCGGGGGGATTATTGGACCATTTTGCCTCGAGACAGATTCCGGTCGCGCTCCTTAAACTGCGTCCGTGGGCACCTCAGTTGGTCGATCAAATGGCCCCGTGCTCGTCGTCGATGACGACCCTGACGTGCGCGCGACCTTCCGAGAGATGCTCGAGGACATGGGGCAAACGGTCCTCGAGGCACCCAATGGACGAGCAGCCCTCGATTTTCTCGTGGCTGATCGCGACGTGGATGTAAGTCTCATTCTGCTCGATCTGCAAATGCCTGTCATGAACGGGTGGGACTTCCTCGACCTATTGCGCCACTACACCCGACTATCTGCGATCCCCGTGGTGGTGATTTCAGCATTCGCTTCGCTCGGCAAGTCGCATCCGTCCGTCGTGGCATGGCTGCGGGCCCCCTATCCAGTGTCACAGCTCCGTGAGCTCGTTCAAGTGCATGTCCAGTCCGATGTCTAACTGGGGCAGGGGCCCCAGCCCGACAAGACATGTAGGTCTTGGAAGAAAAGATTACGATCGGCGAGAGTAGGAGCAACCCACGAGAACAAACCGGCGAGGCCGGCGCGCGTTGCGGTCTAGCCCGCGATAGTCGCGAGACCCGGCGGAAAACCTGCTCGAGCTCAACAGCTCAGCAAAACTTGACTCATCTGTCACGGAAGACGGCTCTCAAGGACCTTAGCCGACCGAGGGGACGGGCCATGTTATTATTGGACAAATCGACGGGCGCGGGCCGGTGATCTGGTTCTGCTCGCCGCCGCCACTAGAGGAAAGTATGGGTCTCGAGCCCGAAAACGGCCCTGAGCCACGCGACCAACCGATCGTGCGCGCCCGCTCCCTGGTGAAGGGCGGCGCCGGTCAGGAGCACCTGACACCCCTAGTGCTCCGAGCCCAGCAGGGGGAGCCGGATGCGATCAATCAGCTGGTGTCGGAGCTGGCACCAGGCGTCCTGCGCGCCATGACCGCGCTGCTCGGGCGACAGCATCCCGACATCGAAGATCTCGCGCAGGACGTGCTGCTCGCCGTGATAGCCGCCCTGCCGGACTTCCGCGGGGAGTCGACGCTGCTCCACTTTGCCGTCCGAATTGCGGCGCGAAAATCGGTGCTGGTGAGGCGCCGCACGCGCTCGGTTCTGGGCTGGCTAGAGAGCTTCTGGCAACGGGAGCACCCGCTGCGACATCCGCCTAGCGCTGCGCTGGAAGAATTGCGCGGCGAGCGGCAACGGGCGTTGCTCCGTTTATTGCTCTCGGAGCTACCAGACGCACAAGCCGAAGCACTGCTGCTTCGGGTCGTGTGCGGCCATTCGATCGAAGAGATTTCGACCATCACTCAGACCCCGTTCAACACCGTCCGCAGCCGCCTGCGGCTGGCCAAAGAGGCGCTACGCCAGCGCATCGAGGCCGAGCCAAAATGGGCCGAGCTGGGTCAGGAAAGATCATGACACGCTTCGACCTTCATCCCGAAGATTTGCTCGAGCGCGCACAGCGCGGCAGCGCCAGCGACGCCGAGCTGGCAAGGCTAGAGCAGCATTTGGCTGAGTGCGCGGTGTGCCGTGTCGAGCGCGCTCTGAGCCAGCAGGCCGCGCTCGACGTAGCACCGCTACGCGACGAGAAGCTGATGGTGGCCCGCCTCAAGCGCGACGTCGGAGAGCGGCTTCGCTCCTCGCCTCAGCGGCGTGCACGCGGCAAGGGAGCGGTGATCGCGGTGACCCTCATCGCCGCCAGCTTGGCCAGTGTCGCCGCGGCCGCCACCATGGTGCTCGTGCAGCGTGCGCCGGATCTAGCGGGCGTGCCGCAAACGGCCCCAGCAGCGGCGCCAAAGCCCCACAAGGCGGCACGGCCCGCGGCGGCGCCCCCGTCGGTGCTCGAAGAGCCCAACGTGCTCGAGCCGGAAGCCGCGCTGCCGGAGACGCCAGCCCAGCCCACGCCGGTGGAGACTGGGAGCGCGTCGGAGCTGTTCAGCCGCGCCAATCAGGCTCGCCGTGAAGGCAAGGTGAAGGACGCGGTGCGGCTTTATCGCGCTTTGCAGGACCGCTATTCCGGTTCCAGTGAGGAGCTTGTCTCGAGGGTCGCGCTCGGGCGATTGTTGCTCGACCGATTAGGTGACAGTCGCGGTGCTCTCGTCCAATTCAACAGCTATCTGGCGAGCCCTGGGCGCGGCGCTCTGCGCGAGGAGGCCATGGTCGGGCGCGCGCTGGCGCTCGGTCGCGGCGGGCGCAGCGCGGAGGAGCGCGCGGCCTGGAAGGCCCTACTCGACAGCTGGCCGAAGTCCACTCACGCCAAACGGGCGCAGGCGCGGCTGGCCGAGCTGGACCGCCAGTAAGGCACTATTGTTCACGCTGTTGGTTTGCGCGCTCTGCGCAAGCCCGGCACGGGCCCAAGATCGGGCCAGCACGGTTCTGATCACGGTCGCCGCGCCCGGAAATGAGGCCGAGCAGCTCGAAGCCGTGGCGCGCGAGCTCCTTTCACGACTCGAAATGCGCGTCGAGCTCCGGCGCGTGGGGCGCATTGCCTACTCGGAAATCCGGCGGCCGCTCGGGCCGCAGCACGCCTACTTTGCGCGGGTCTGGATCGCCTTCGCGAAGTCAGGTCGCGCGCGCCTGTACCTCGAGCACTCGGAGCGCGATCGCCTGCTGGTGCGGGACGTGGCCGCCGATTCCAACAATCCCGAGCTGGTGCGTGAAGAGCTCGGCCACATCCTGCAAACGGCCATCGAGGGGCTCAAGGCGGGCGAGGAGATCGGCGCGCCTCGAGCCGAAGCCATACAGCAGGTCGAGGAGGACGAAGGGCCAGCGTCCGTCACGACCCCCGTCGCCACGGCGGAGCCCGAGACCGCTGAAGATCGGCCCGAACCGAGCTGGAAGCGACGGCGCGCTCTACGCTTCGGACCGCGCTACGAGGCAGTTTGGCTCGGCGATAGGTCGGCCTTCGAAGACGGCCCTGGTGCCGCGCTGGGCTGGCTCGCCCCCGGGGCGCGCTGGGGGCTCGAGCTCCTGGCGCTGTACCGGCGACCCCTGACGATCGATGCCGATCCGGTGGGCACGCGCACTCAGACGCTGGCGTTCCGCCTGCAGGCGACGTTCGATGCTTGGCGCGGGCAGGGGTCGCTGCTTCGACTCGGTGCAGGAGCTGGGGCAGACTTGGTGCGCGTGAGCCCGCGTGCCAGCGCCGGAAGCGAGATCGAGCTCGCCCAGAGCGGCTGGCTTTCGCTCGCGCTCGGACGCTTCTCGCTCAGCTATGCGCGGGAGCTTTCGGGCGTTCTGGATCTGGAGCTCACGCTCGGCGCCGACATCGACCCCGTCGGGACGCGCTACGTCTACGCGAGCAGCAGCGGTGAACGGAACGTGCTCGAGCCCTGGCCGGTGCGTCCGCTGCTGTCGCTGGGAGCCACCGTGCCATGACGCGCAAGCTCGGCTGCATTGGACTTCTGCTGCTGGCGAGCGCCTGCGACAACGGCGCTCAGACGCTCGGTTGGGAGGCTTCGGGCGTCAGCGGGCCGCAGCCGCTGCCCTGGTTCGGCGGACCGCAGCACTACGAGCGCTGGCTGGGAGGCTTTCCAGCCGATTCGAGCTTTTTTCCGATCGGCGTGTGGATGCAGAATCCGATCAACGCGCAGCGCTACCAGGCCGTCGGCATCAACCATTACGTGGGGCTGTGGCAGGGTCCGACCGACGAGCAACTCGCGACCGCAATGACGGCCGGCATGCCAGTGGTCTGCGAGCAGGCGGGCGTGTGGCAACAAAACCTGGCGAGCGCCACCATCCAGGGCTGGATGCATGGGGCGACCCCGGACAACGCTCAGGAGAATCCCGACGGCTCGTTCGCGCCGTGCATCGAGCCGGAGGTGATGCAGACCGCCTACGCGCAAATGGTCGCCGCCGATGCGACACGGCCGGTGATGCTGCTGCTCGGGCGGGGGGTCGCGGATCCGGAATGGGTGGGGCGTGGCAGCTGCACGGGACGGGTCGAAGATTACCCGCGCTACGTGGAGGGAGCGGATCTGCTCGTCACCTATTCGTACCCCTTGAACAATCAAGAGCCGCTCGAGCAGGTGGTAAGTGGGATGCAGCGCATGAACGCCTACGCCGGCTACAAGAAGCCGGTGATGGCGGACCTCGAGGCCTCGAACATCTTCGGAGAGGTGCGCCCGACGCCGCAACAACTGCGCGCGGAGGTCTGGTTGAGCCTGATCCACGGCGCCGCGGGGATTCAGTACTTCTGCCACCAGATGGAGCCCCAGGCCGAATTCAACGAGACCGATTGCCTGGACGACCCGCAAACCGCCGCCGCCCTGACCCGCATCAATCAGGAGATCCTGACGCTCGCCCCGGCGCTCAACAGCCAGAGCTACTCGCTGTCTCCAGTGAGCAGCAACGGCGCCATCCCGGTGGCTGCCGTGCTCAAGATGCTCGGCAATGACCGCTACGTCTTTGCGGCCGGGATGGCCAATGGCGCCACGACCGCCAGCTTCTCGCTGAGCGGCATCGGCGCGCCGACCCGCATCGAGGTCATCGGGGAAGGACGTAGCCTCACGCCGCAAGGTACCGCGTTCGAGGACGCCTTCGAACCGTACGGCGTGCACCTGTACCGCTTCACGGTGTCGCCTTAGCGATGGCGTAATGACTCGAGCACCGCCTGCATGTCGGCCGGGAGCGGCCGTTCGAACTCGAGGCGCCGTCCGGTTTGCGGGTGCTCGAAGGCGAGCTGCCGCGCGTGCAGCATCAAGCGTGGGGCCGCAATGAGCTCGCCGCGGTAGTGCTTGGAGTAGACGCGCTCGCCGAGCAGCGGATGGCCGCGTTCGGACAAGTGGATGCGGATCTGGTGCGTACGACCGGTTTCCAGCCGGCATTCGAGCAGGCTGGCGCCGCGCAGCTTCTCCTTGAGCTCGACATGCGTGATGGCCTCGCGGCCCAGCTCTTCATCGTCGGTCGAACCGCGCCGGCCGTCCCCCCGATCGTGGACCAGCCGACTCTTGATGGTGCCGCTCCTGACCCCGCCGTGTGCGATCGCGACATAGCGACGTCCGACGCTGTGAAAACGAAACTGATTCTTGAGCGCCAGCTTTGCGGCCAGCGTGCGCGTGAACACGACGACGCCCGAGGTTTCTTTGTCGATGCGATGCACGATGCCGAGCGGAGCGCGCCGTCCGCGCTGTGAGATGGTCTCCATGACGAGCTGGTCGAGCGTGCCGCGTTCGTTCTCGTCGTAAGGCACGGTACTGATACCGGCGGGTTTGTCCACCACCACCAGCTGCGAATCGAGGTAGAGGATCGCGCTCTTCGGCAGCGCCGGCGTGCGCGTCGCGCGCGGCGCGTTCTGACGCAGCTCGAGCTCGGCGCCCGCGCTGACTGATTGGTTGGGATCCAGCAACGCCACGCCATCGACGAAGACCTTGCCCGTCCTGATCATGCGGCGTAGCTCGTTCCAGCTCTTGCCAGGCAAAAGCTCGCGCAGCCAGCGATCCAGCGGTTTTTCGCCGCTGCCAGGTAAGCGTCGCTTGGTCACGCTAGTTGGTCACGCGTGGCGTGTTCCAGCGCGGTTTGATGTGAACCTTGAGCACGTCTCGATACAGGCCGAGCTGGGCACAGTGGTCGATCTTGTCGTTACCGGAGAAGCCACGTACGTGGAAGCTACCCCGCGTGTAGCGCGAAATCAGCTCGAGCCCGAGCGGGCCCGTGCCGCGACTAGGCTTGGGCGTGCCGCCGACTTCATGGATCAGGAAGTTTGCGGTCTCGGTCGTCGAGGCGTAGCCGGGCGGAATGATCGACGAATGGCTGACGAACATCAGCTTGCGACCTGCGGCAGCCTCGCGAGCAAAATCGCTGAAGGCGCGGATTTGTAAGCCGTTGAGCCCCTGTCCCTGGTAACCACAGTGCAGGCCGTCGAGCAGGATCACGCTGTCGACCCTTGACTTGCCGTACTTCTGTCCGAGGATTTTCTGAATCGCGCCGTAGCCTGCGCTCCAAGCGCTGAGCCCGATGCGGTGCGCCTTGGCAGTGTCGCGTCCGGTCTTCTTGGCAACCGCGCGCTCGACGCTGGCCACGAGCCGTTCGAACGCTTCAGACGCGTCGAACGCGGTCTCGTAAGGCCCTGAACCGAGACCCAGATCGATACCGACCAGCACCGCCCCGTCCATCACCGTCACCCATTCCTTACGCGCTGCCTCGTGGCCGTGAAAGTGAAACACCACGTCGAATTGACCGGCTTTGGTGAAGCGCTTGCTCGACGGCATGATCAGCTGACCCATGTCGATACCGCGCGTCCAATGGTCGTAGACGCCGAAACCGGGGTCCTTCGTATGGCACGGGTTGACGCCACCACGCTCCGCCACGCCCTTCGACACCTGCGTGGCCGCCGCCGGCTTCCTAGCAACGAACCCCAGCGTCTTCGTCCTCGGCTCCGCCCCACTCACCCCCGCCAATAGGACGAGCCCGAGCGCCAACCGCCACCAGGTTCTCGGCAAAAAGGCAACCGTCCGCATCGAGGCCTCCCAACCCTGCAGCTAAGTCCCCACGCTGGCAAGTTTCCCGCTTCCCCCCTCCGGTCACGCGAATCCAACTGACAACTGACAACTACCCCGGCTCCTGCTGCGTGCTGCAATGAATCGTCCCGAGCCCGAGCACGAAATCCTTTGAATAAATGCCGACCACGCGCCGTCCGGGGAACAGCTCGCCCAGGATGCCGAGCGCGGTCACGTCCGCGGGATCGTTGAAGGTAGGCACGAGCACGACCGAGTTGCCCACGTAGAAGTTGGCGTAGCTGGCGGGCAGGCGTTGCTCGTCGAACACCACCGGCTCCGGCATCGGCAGGGGAATGACCTCGATGCGCCGCCCTTTGGCGTCGCGCGCCGCGACCAGACGTTCGAGGGCCTCGCGCAGCGGCTTGTGGTTGGGGTCCTTGCGGTTCTTTTCGGCGGCCAGCACCACCTTGCCCGGCGCCACAAAGCGCGCAAAGTCGTCCACGTGACCGGCAGTGTCGTCACCGGCGATGCCGCGGCCCAGCCACAGCACCTTCTCGGCGCCCAAGTTGTCGCGCAGCGCCCGCTCCACGCCGAGCTTGCCCAGCTTGCGGTTGCGCGCCTGCCGGCCGTCGAGCAGGCACTCTTCGGTGGCCAAGAGCGTGCCCTCACCGTCAACGTCGATCGCGCCGCCCTCGAGCACGACGCGCTCGTTATTTTCTGCGAACGCCTGAAACGGCGTGACGCCACGAGCCGTGGCGCGCGCCAGCACCTTCAGCCCCGCCGCCTCATCGCGGTCGAAGTTGTCGTAACGAGCCCAACCGTTGAAGCGGAACTTGACCGCGCCCAGCGTGCGCTTGGCAGCGCGGCCGCGCACCAAGAACAGCGGCAGAAAGTCACGCGTCCACGAGCGATCCGTGGCGGCCTCCACGAAGTCGACCAACCTGGGATCGACCTGCGACCGCTCCAGCGCCTGCGTCGCTTTCTTCTGCATGCGCTTGCCGGAAACGAGCAACCTCACGCGCTCGCCCAGGGTCAGGTTCTTGATCACTTCAGCAAAGACCCAGGGCACCGCTTCGAACTTGCCGGGCCAGTCGCTCGGCTCGTGCGGCCACGCCAGCCAGGTGGCCCCGTGCGGCTCCCATTCGGCCGGCATGCGATAGCCGAGCTCGAAGGGCGTGGTCGGCGCAGCGGCGGGACGCAGCGATGGCCTGCGCGAGCGGGTAAAGCGTTCCGACTTCACTTCTTCACCCGTCGATCAGGCGCGAGGTGATGCCGCCATAGGCATCGATGCGGCGATCTCGATAAAACGGCCAATTGCGCCGCACCCATTCCTGGCGGCTCAAGTCGAGCTCGACGACCAGGGTCTCCTCACCTTCACCCGCCTCGGCCAGCACGACCCCGAAAGGATCCGCGACGAACGAGTGCCCCCAGAAGGTGAGCCCACCGTCGGCAGGCCCTTCGTGCCCCACTCGGTTGACCGCCACCACGAACACGCCATTGGCGATGGCGTGCGAGCGCTGAATGGTCTGCCACGCCGACAGCTGGGCCGCGCCAAACTCCGCCTTCTCCGCCGGGTGCCAACCGATGGCGGTCGGATAAACCAGGAGCTCCGCACCGCGCAGCGCGGTGAGCCTGGCCGCCTCCGGGTACCATTGATCCCAACAGATGAGCGGCCCGACCTTGGCCTCGGGCGTCTGAAAGCACTGAAATCCGAGGTCACCGGGCGTGAAGTAGTACTTCTCGTAAAACAGCGGGTCGTCGGGGATGTGCATCTTGCGGTACAGGCCCAAGGACTCCCCGGTCGGACCCACCACGATCAAGCTGTTGTGATAAACGCCCGCTGCGCGCTTTTCGAACAGCGGCACCACGATGGTCACGCCAAGCTGTTTGGCGAGCTCGCTCACGGCCTGGCTGGTCGGCCCTGGGATCGGCTCGGCCAGGTCGAACAGCGCCGCGTCCTGCACCTGACAGAAGTAGGGCGACGCGAACAGCTCCTGCAAGCAGATGAGCCTGGCACCTCGGGACGCGGCCTCACGCACCCGTTCGAGCGTTTTTTGCACGTGGCGCGGCTTGGCGTCCTCGACCGTGGTCTGAACCAGGCCCACCTTGATTTTGCCGGCTTTCATGTGACGGGCGGCAAGGTAAGCCGAGCAGGGCCACCCGGCAACCCGGCAGGGCAATTTGCGGCGCCCACTAGCTCGGGCTATCAGGCCGCTTCCAGCATGAAGGGCATCATCTTAGCCGGAGGCAGCGGCACGCGACTCTACCCGCTCACGCGGGTGATCTCGAAACAGCTGCTACCGGTGTATGACAAACCGATGATCTTTTATCCGCTCAGTGTGCTGATGCTGGCGGGCATTCGGGAGATCCTGATCATCTCCACACCGCAGGACTTGCCGCTCTTCGAGCGCCTGCTCGGCACGGGGGAGGAACTGGGGCTACGTTTCGTCTACGCGGAGCAGGCCGCACCCAACGGGCTGGCGGAAGCCTTCATCATCGGGCGCGACTTCGTGGGCCAGGACTCGGCGGCGCTCGTCTTGGGTGACAACATCTTCTACGGCGATCGCCTGCCGCAGCTGGTGCGGTCGGCGGCGAAGCTCGAGAGCGGCTGCGTACTGTTCGCCTACAAGGTGAAGGATCCAGAGCGCTACGGCGTGGCGGAGCTCGGGCCCGACGAGCGCGTCATCTCGATTGAGGAGAAACCGCAGCGCCCCAAATCCAATCTTGCGGTCACCGGGCTCTATTTCTACGACAATCAAGTCCTCGACATTGCGCGCTCGCTCAAGCCGTCGGCCCGCGGCGAGCTCGAGATCACCGACGTGAACCGCGCCTACGTGCAGCGCGGCCAGGCTCGAGTGGAGCAGATGGGTCGGGGCATGACCTGGCTCGATACCGGCACACACGAGAGCCTGATCGAGGCCAGCGAGTTCGTGCACATCCTGCAGCAGCGCCAGGGCACGCACATCGCCTGCATCGAGGAGATCGCTTACCGCATGGGCTTCATCCAGGCCTCGCAACTGCTGCGCCTGGCGGACGGCTACGGTAAGAGTGAATATGGGACCTACTTGCGGCAATGCGTCGCCGATACCTGAAGGACAGGCAGTAGCGAGACATGGAAGTCGAAGATCTGCCGCTTGTCGGCGCCAAACTCATTCGCCCCAAAGTATTTCGAGACTCGCGTGGCTTCTTCTTCGAGAGCTACAGCGAGCCGTTATACCGCGGAGCAGGCATTCCGGAGAGCTGGGTGCAGGACAACCACTCCAAGTCGGGTCGCGACACGCTGCGCGGGCTGCACTATCAGTCCAAGCCCGGGCAAGCCAAGCTCGTGCGGGTGACCCACGGCCGCGTCTTCGACGTAATCGTGGACATTCGCCCGCAGTCACCCAGTTTTGGCCAATGGCACGGCCTGTACGTGGACGCGGAAGAGCACGCCCAGGTCTACATTCCCGCCGGCTTCGCCCATGGCTTTTGCGTGCTCAGTGAGATCGCGGAGGTCCAGTACAAGGTGAGCACACCTTATGACGCCAGCACCGAGTGTGCCATCCGCTGGAACGATCCAGAGCTGGGCGTAAGCTGGCCGATCGACGACCCGATTCTTTCGCAACGCGATCAGACCTCGGAGAGCTTCGCGACTTTCAAGGCGCGCCTGGAGCAACGCCGATGAGCGGCGTGCGCTCACCCCGGGCGCTGCTGGTCACGGGCGGCGCCGGCTTCATCGGCTCCGCGTTCATTCGCCGGCTGTTTCGCGATCCGAGTTTCGGGGGCAAGGTCATCAACCTGGACCTGCTCACCTACGCCGGCAACCCCGAGAACTTGAAGGGCTCGGTCGACCAGGCGCGCTACACGCTGGTGCGCGGTGACATCGCGGATCAAAAGCTGGTCGAGCAGCTGTGCGAAGAGCATCGCGTCGACGCCATCGTCAACTTTGCCGCCGAAAGCCACGTGGATCGCAGCATCGTCGGACCCGGCGTTTTCGTCCAGACCAACATCGTCGGCACGTTCTCGCTGCTGGAGGTGGTGCGTAAGCGCCCCAGCATTCACTTCCATCATGTCTCGACCGACGAGGTGTACGGCTCGCTCGGCGCCACCGGACTCTTCACCGAGCAAACCGCCTACGACCCGAGCTCCCCCTACTCGGCTTCCAAAGCCGCCTCGGATCATCTGGTGCGCGCCTACCAGCGCACGTACGGCCTCTCGACCACGGTGTCGAACTGCAGCAACAACTATGGCCCCTATCACTTTCCCGAGAAGCTGATCCCGCTCATGATCCTGAACCTGTTCGAGGGTAAGGAGCTTCCGGTTTATGGCGATGGGCTCAACGTCCGCGACTGGCTGTTCGTCGACGATCACGCCGAAGCGCTGTGGGTGATCCTGACACGTGGCCGCCGCGGACAGACTTACAACGTGGGCGGCAACAACGAGTGGACCAATCTGGCCATCGTCACACGCTTGATCGAGCTCGTCGCTCAGCTGAAGGACAAGCCGCTGGCCGAGCTCGAGGCACAGATCCGCTTCGTCAAGGATCGCCCCGGACACGACCGGCGTTACGCCATCGATTCCAGCAAGCTGCAGCAAGAGCTGGGCTGGTCGCCGCGGCACGATCTCGATACGGGTCTGGCTGAAACGGTGCGCTGGTACGCCGACAACGCGCCCTGGGTCGACGGCGTGCGCTCCGGCGCCTATCGCGACTGGATCGAGCAGAATTACGGCACGCGCGGCTGACCGCTGGCCAGGATCCACGGGTAGGACGTGGTCACGCTGTTCAAGTCGAACCGCGTCGACAAGAGCCGCCGAAATGAGGCGACGGTGAAATGGTTGCAGTGCTCGACATCGTTACCCAGGCGCGTGATGTTTTTGCCCATCGCCAGGTTACTGAGCATGAACCACGGCTCGTGCGGCACGGTCAGGATGACGCGAGACGGGCGTAGCGCCACGATTTGATCGAGCGCGCGCTCCGGGTGCTCCAGGTGCTCCAAGACTTCGGCACAGATCACCAACTCATATCCACCCGGCAACGACGAGAGGTCGTAGATGTTGCCTGCCTGCGCGTCGATGTGCGGAAACTTGGCGCGCAGGCGCTCGAGATCCGCCTCCTGGATGTCGACTCCCGAGAACTTGGTTCCCGGATACTGCGTCGAAAGGTATCCAGACAAGAACCCCTCACCGACGCCGATCTCTAGCACCGACTTCGGTGCGCTGCCCTCGGAGAAGAGCTGTGACACGCGCTCCACGAAGCGGCGGATCAGTGCGCGTTTGATGGGATTTTTCGCGCGATACTTCTTGGTTTGAAACTGATTGAAGTACTCGTCACTGATCACGAAGCGATCTCCCGCGCTGCTTTCAAGGCGCCCTGGATCGAGGCCGATTCGGGCCCGACTGCCGGGTGCTCGAGCCTGCGGCGTAGCACGTACGGAGCCTGGCCCGAGCCCAGGTGCACGATAAGCTCGGCGATCAAACCGGTAGCCAGAATTTGAAGGCCAACCACCACGAGCAGTACTCCCAAGATCAAAAGCGGACGCTGACCAATGCGCTGGCCCATCATCCAGAGCACGCTGAGGTAGCTGAGCAGCCCCGTTCCAACCAAGAGGACCATCGCGCCGACCGCTCCGAAGAAGTGCGCGGGGCGACGCTCGTACCTGAGCAAGAAGAAGACCGTGAGCAAGTCGGTGAGCCCGCGGAAGAAGCGGCCACCGCCGAACTTGCTGCTCCCGAACCTGCGCGGATGGTGCTCCACGACGATCTCGGCAATTCTGAAACGCTTCCAATGCGCCAGCACGGGCACGAAGCGGTGCATCTCCCCGTACAGTCGCAGGTTCTTGATCACGACCGCGCGGTAAGCCTTGAAGCCGCAGTTCACGTCATGCAGACGCACACCAGTCAGCACGCGAACCATCGCGTTGAACACACGCGACGGCACCACCTTCGAGATGGGATCGTGACGCTTGGCCTTGTACCCGGAAACCAGATCGACACCTTCCTCGAGCTTGGCGAGGAAGCGCGGGATTTCCTTGGGATCGTCCTGCAAGTCGGCGTCCAGCGTGAACACGATGTCTCCGCGCGCCTCGGCGAAGCCGGCGGCCAGCGCGGCGCTCTTGCCGAAGTTGCCCTGAAGCTCCAGCAGCCGCAGCTGCGGTCGCTGTAGAACCAGCTGCTCTACGACGCGGACCGAGCCGTCGCGGCTGCCGTCGTCCACGAATAGCAGCTCGTAGCTCTCGCCGGCCTGCTGACACGCCTGGTCGATACGATCAGCCAGCTCCCGCAACGTGCCCTCTTCATCCATGAAGGGAACGACAAAGGAAAGACGAGCCGGCATGATCTCGAGCCACGGGATAGCACAGCTGGCCCCGATTCGACGAACTGTGGCAGTCGCTTGACCCTGGCTGCAGGCTGCCGGTTCCAGCTTGCGGAGCAAAACTCTCTCCCTGGCTGCAGGCTCCAGGCTGCGGGGGCTGCGGGCTCCAGCTTCCGGAGCAGGATTCTCTGCCACCTCCGCGTGCGTCCCGGCCTGCGCCTCCGCGACCACCACCGCCCAGAATTCCCGACCTTCCCTTGATGAATGCGTACTTGAAAGCGCTGCGGGAGTGGACGTCGCGCCGCCGCCTCGAACTCTGCCGCTCCACCATCTGGGACAGTCCAGTCCGCCCCGACCATGGCATTGATGCGTGTGCATCAATGTGGACTATGCCGCCTCGCCCTGTGTGCAGATGATGGCGAAGACTGGGCTCGCGCGAAGGCGCGCTTGGCACTAGGCTGGGTGTTGTGCACGCCTTCGACCTTGGCCCAGCTCCTATTGTTGAGGACCAGTACCACGTCCTGCGCATTGCAGGGACGCGAGTCACGCTCGACTCGGTTGTCATTGCCTTCGACCTAGGTGCCACGCCCGAGGAAATCGTTCAGCGGTACCCTACGTTGAATCTGGCGAGCGTCTACGCGGTGATCGCCTATGTGCTGCAGCATCGCGATACGGTCGACACCTACCTTGCTGAACGGGACAAGCTAACTGCCGAGGTCAAGGCCGAGGTAGAAAAGCGCTTCCCATCGGAAGGGTTGCGAGCGCGTCTCCTGGCACGCCGGGCCGAACGCGGATGATTCGATTCGCCGCCGACGAAGATTTCAACCACGACATCGTCCGTGCTCTCAGACGTTCATTGCCCGATATCGACATTGCTACAGTGCAGGATGTCGAAGGTAGCGGTTGGCCTGACCCACGAGTCCTCGAATGGGCCGCTGCGGATGCTCGCGTGCTGTTGACACACGACGTCAACACGATGACCCGCCACGCAGTCGAACGCGTGCAGTGTGGTCACGCCATGCCCGGTGTGATCGTCGCGCATCAACGCTTGTCGATCGCTGTGGTGCTCGATGCCCTGGTGCTCATCGCAACCTGCAGCGAGGAAGGTGATTGGATCGATCAAGTCCACTTTCTTCCCCTAGGCCAACCCGGCTAGGGTCCTTGAGAGCCTGCTCCCAATCCTCATTAACGCACCCCCCGGCCTTTGCGCGTCGTGCGCGGCAGCTCGGTATGTGGACTGACTGTCAGCGACAGTCCGTGATTTTCACCGCGCAGCAGCTGCTGCGCGCCTGCATAAGCGATCATGGCCGCGTTGTCGGTGCAGGCGCGAGGGGGCGGCACCGTGAGCTCGATCCCTCGGGTGCTAGCTGCCGCTGCGGCGGCTGCAGCCAGACCTCGGTTGGCGGCCACCCCGCCACAGATCACCCAACTCGACAATTGTTCGCGCTGTAGTGCCACGAGCGCCTTTCGAACCAAAGTCTCGACGATGCGAGCCTGCAGCGCGGCGCACAGGTCCCACAGCGCCTGGTCGGTGGGACGACCGTGCTGCTCGACGTGACGAGCCAGTGTGGTCTTGAGTCCCGAGAAGCTGAACTCCAGCGAGTCACGCCGGCTCATCGGTCGTGGCAGCTCGAAGCGCGCGGCGTCGCCCTGGCTGGCCAGGCGATCGATGACCGGACCACCGGGATAGCCGAGACCCAGCAACTTGCCGACCTTATCGAACGCTTCGCCGGCCGCGTCGTCGCGCGTCGCGCCGAGCTCACGGATGCTGCCGGCGGAAAGCCCGTCGACGCGATACAGCGCGGTGTGTCCGCCCGAAACCAGCAGCGCAAGAAATGGCAGGCGCGGCGACGTGGCGGGACGATCAGCGTAGCGCAGATAGGCTGCCGCGATGTGCCCTAGCAGATGATCGACCCCCACCACCGGCTTATCGAGGGCGAATGCGAGCCCCAGCGCCCCCTGCACACCGACATGCAGCGCACCGGTCAGACCCGGACGAGCCGTCACCGCAATGCCGTCGATGTCGGCAAGCCCGAGCCCGGCGCGCTCGAGCGCTGCTTCGATGACCGGGCGAACGTTGCGCAGGTGGTCGCGCGATGCCAGCTCGGGAACGATGCCGCCATAGGGAGCGTGAGCGGCAAACTGGCTCTCGATCACGTCGCTTAGCACCTGTCCGTCGGCGCACACCACGGCCGCAGCCGTTTCGTCGCACGACGTCTCGATGCCGAGCACGCGGAAGGCGCTGTTAGAGCTCACAGCCCTTGTCGTGGCGCTTCAACGAGAACAAGGCAAACCCCGGGCGTTTTTCGGGGCCTGCGTCGAGCGCGGGCAGCGGCGCCGGCTTGAATAGCCGCACTTCCACGTCACCGCTGCGCAGTAGCGAGACGACGGCCAGCATCGTGCCCTGACACGTCGAATCAGCCCACGCGAAGAAGTCCTCGTCGTGGCCCTCACCGAAGCTGAGCGTCGAAATACTGTCGTGGTAGACCTGCGGAATCGCTCGCAGCGGCGCGCGCTGAAACAGCGCCTGGCCGTCGCCCGAGCACAGGCCACGCTCGCTATCGTTACTGGTCAAGGTACCGGGCAGGGCCGTCTTGTTCTCGGAGAAGCTACTGAGCTGTCCGGTGTCGAGCGTGAGCTTGAGCCGGATCGTGGGCGGCTCCACTTCGTCAGCCACGAAGCCGTCGTGGAAGGCGGGGCCGCTCACCAGATCGCCGCAGTAGGCCGCGTCACCCTTGGTGTCGAAGCGCTCGAGGTCACGGCAAGCGGTCGTGGCGAGCAACGCGCAGAGCAGCAGGTGAAGGCTCGACCTCATAGCCAGTAGACCTCGAACTCGGTCGCCAGCTTAGCGCCACGACCGCGCAGTGTTACCTGTTTTGGGGTTGGGGCCCAAAACCCATCATGGGATGGGCTCTAGCTCTTTGGCCAGGCGAGCGGCGAGCGCGCGCAGGCGCGGCTCGGGATCCCGCTCTTTCAGCTGCCGGAGCACCGGCAGGGCCGCGCTGCCCGCAGCTGCTTGCAGGGCCTTGGCGGCCGCCTCCCGCACCAGCGCGTAGGGATCCGACTGCGCCGCGCGCGTCAGCGCCGCCGTTACGGCCGCGTCCCCGTGGCCCTGCGCCATGCGACCCAGCGCCTCGGCGGCGGTCGCGCGCAGCGGCCACTCCTGCTCCTGATTGAGCCGTGCAGCGACCTTGCCCGAAAGCTCACGCTGCTCTGGGCCCAGCGCCGAGAGCGCAGCGCGCCGAACCGCCGGATCAGCGTCGCGCGTCAGCGCCTCGAGCGCCTGCTTGGCCTGCTGCTCCGTGCGTCCGACCAGGAAGGGTAGCGGCACCAGCCGCAGATCCGGATCGGGGTGCGAGGTCATGCGGCTGAGCGGTCCCACCACGCTGCTGCCTATGTCCGACAGCAGGCGCTGCGCGGTGGCGCGCTCCTCGCTCGTGGGTTTGCGCGATGCCGTTTCGAAGCTGCCGAGCGTGAGGCCGGCGCCACCGCGCGCCAGTGCCTCGGACAAGGCGCGCGAACGCGCGGGCGAAGATTCGGCAGCCGCGGCCGCCGCGCGCGACAGCGCGGGGGAAAGCTTGGCCAGTGCACCAATCTCGAGGGTCGGGTCATGCGAAGCCGGGTAAATGGCGTCGATCACTTGCCGCACGTCGAGGCCGGCTTCGGGGACCGGAAACACTTCGTCCGGAGCCGGCCGCGCCGCGGACACCAGCGCCACGGCCGCGCGGGCGCCCGCGCGCCCCAGCTCACCCGAAGGCTCCGTCAAGGCCTCCGCGATGGCCGCGCTCGCCGACTCGAGCTTGAGCCGCGACAGCGCCAAGATGGCTTGCGCGCGCACGCTCTCGTCGGGATCGCGTGACAGCTCCGTCAGCGCTTCCGCCTCGTTGCGTAGGCCGAGGGCCCCGGCCGCGAAAGCAGCGGCAGCGCGCGGCAAGGCACCAGCCTCCGGGCTACGCAGCAAGCTGCGCACTTGCGCCACGGCACGGGCATCGCCCAGCTTGCCCAGGCCCAGCACCGCCAGCGCACGCAAGTTGCCGCTGTCGCTGGCGGCGAGCTTCTCGAGCGAGGCCGTGGAGCCCTTGGTACCGAGCCGGGCCAACGACCAGGCGGCCGCGACACTGACTGGATCGCTGTCGCTCAGATGACCGCGCTCGCCCGAGAGCAGCAAGTCCACGAGCTTCTTCTCGAGGCGCGCGTCGCGCAGCGCCCCGACCGCGACCATGGCGCGGGCGCGCAGCGCCGAATCCGCGGTGCCGGTAGCATACGCAAATAGGGAGGATGCTGCGTCCTTGTTACCAACGTGGGTCAAGAGCGTGATGGCGACCTGCTGCTGGGCCTCGCGCGGATCCGAAAGCGCATCGAGCAGCGGTTTGACCGCGCGCTCGCCGAGCTGACGCAGCTGGACCCTAGCCTCCTCGGCTTCGGACGGTATGCCGCTGCGCGCGCGGTGCAGGAGCGGGTAGGCCAGCGCGCCGTACACCTCGACGAGCAGGCGCCGAAAGATCGGCCGCTCCGGATTGCCGAGCGCCACCGGCAGCAGATCCTTTTCCAAGGACTCCAGCGTGCCGCGGCCCAAGTTGAGCTGTATCGAGAGCCGCGCGGCCTTGTACACCAGTTCCTCGTCTGGCGACGAACGCACCACGCGCCGCAGCAGCTGATCCGCTTCGTCGAGCTGGCCCTGGTTCACGAGCAGCTCCGCGAGCTCCAGATACACCGTGAACAGGCGCTCGTTCTTGGCGAGGGCGGCACGAAACTCGGCGATGGCGCGCGGTGTATCCTGGCGCTTTTGGTACATCTCGCCGAGCTTGCGGTGGCCGTCGGCGTCGTCGGGTCCGAGCTCCACGGCACGCGCCGCGTAACCCAGGGCGCGGTCGTCCTGATAGAGCTCGGCGGCATAGCCGGCCATGCGCTGGTAGTACTCCCGCGCCCGCTTGGGATCGAGCTTGACCAGCTTCTCGAGCGTGGCCAGAGCCGCCTCGAGCTTGCGCCCCAGCACGAGCACGCGTTCGAGGCGCGTCATGTCCTCGACGCTGCCGGGTGAAAGCTGCGTGAGCCGGCGCAGCACGCGCTCGGCGTCCTCGTAGCGACGCAGCCGCACGTGGGCCTCAGAGAGCAAGCGTCCGGCCTCGAGGTCCGGCGGATCGGCTGCAAAACGTCGTTCGAGCTGGCCCAGGCGCGGCGTGAGCTGCCCGGTCAGGCTGAGCAGCGTGACGACATGCTGGCGTGCTTCACGCGCCATGTTCGAATCACCGCCGGCGTCGCGCAGGATCTGCTCCCACGTCTTGCGCGCCTCTTCATAGTTCATGCGCTGTCCATCGCGCCCGCCTGCCGCGGCGCCCACCCGCTCCAGACCGATCGCGTAAGCCCGCCGCACGCGCAGCTGCTTGGGCTCGCGCTTGACGGCCTCGTTCAGCGCCTCGAGCGCCTCCTGCGCCATGTCGTGCTCCAAGTACACCTCACCCAGGCGCAGTAACCCTTCCGCCTTCTCGGGCAGCATGGTGCGCAGCCGCTGCCAGGTGGCCACCGCGCGCTTCTTGTCCCCCTGCTCCCAGTAGCGCGAGCCGAGCTCGACCACATGGTCCGGATCCTGGGTACCGTTCTGGGTCAGCCGCGACAACAAGGCCAGGGCTCGTTCGTTCTCGTCGACGCGCTCGTAAAAGTCGACGAGCGCCGTCAAAGTCTCCTCGTCGGCGGCGGAGCGCGCTTCGAGCGCCTTGAGCTCGCTGAGCGCGCGCTTGCGATCCCCGCGCTGCAGCAGCGCCTCGGTCAGCCGAAACACGTAGTCGGGATTGCGCGGCGCGCTCTTGATCAAAAGGTCGTACTCGGCGATGGCGGCATCCAGCTCACCCCGCACCTCGAGCAGGTGCACGACACGCAAACGCGTGCCGACCTCCTTGGGATCCCGCGCCAGAATCTTGCGGTGCGTGGTTAGGGCCTTTTCGACCTGGCCGGTCTCCTCGTACAGCTGCGCGAGCAGCTTCAGCTCTTCGATGCCGCCGGTCTGCTTGACCAGGCGCTCGACGAGAGCGGGCAGCCGCTCGGAACGCCGATAGATCTCGGCCAGCGCTTCCAGGATCTGGCGGCGTGCACCCGACTCACCGCCGGCAATGGCCAGCGCGCGATCGAGGACAGCCTGAGCCTCCTGATCACGCCCGGCCTGCGAAAGCGTGCGACCCAGATCGACCAGCGCCGGCGCCAGCACACGATTGTCGCCCGCTGCGGCCCGCACCACCGCCTCGTATTCGGTGATAGCGCGCTGCAGCTCACCGCGAACCGCAAGCTTTCGCGGTAGCTCAGCTCGCACGAAGAAGGAACCGCGCGTGGCGCTCAGCAGCTGCTCGTGCGTCTGCTTGGCCTTGGCGAAGTCCTTCTCGTCCAAATACAGGCCCATCAGCGTGCGCAGCACCTGTTCGCGCGTGGGCGCGTCCTTCAAGAACGGCAAGGCCCTTTCGAAGCGCTCACGCGCCCGCGCCTTGTCACCTCGCTCGCTGTACAGGTGCGCGAGTGCCAGCAAGCCGATCGGATTGCTGGGCTCCTTGCCGATCGCCTGCTCGAAGCTGGCCACGGCGCGCTCCGGCTGCGAGTCCTTCTTGTACACGCCGCCGAGCACGACCAGCGCGCTATAAGGATTGGCATCCTTCTGAGCTCGCTGCCCGAGCTCGGCGATCAGCTTCTCCAAATTGCCATCGCGCTCACGGTAGAGCTGTGTCAGGCGCTCGAGCGGAAACTCCGCACCAGGCTGCGCCAGCACGATGCCCAGGTAGCGCGCGATCAGCGCCTCCTTGCCCTGACCCTCGCCCTTCGCGGCAGCCGGCTCACCCGTCGCGGCATTGCCTACCGCAGGCTTGGGCGTAGCGGCCGGCTTGGGCGCCTTCGGCGCGGTGGCCGCCGGCTTGGGCTTCTTCGAACGCCCGGCGGGGTTGAAAGCCACGGCAGGAGTGGTGAGCCCAACCAACACCAGGGTGAAAGCCGCGCTCTGCCGGAGTCTCCGAAGCATTCTTCTAGAAGCGTACGCGGCCTTACGCCACCCTGCCACCGGCCGCGGAACTTCCTCTATATCCGGGGGCGCTCGTGGTAGACCCGGGCGCGCAATGGGTGGTCTGAAGGACGACGAAGCCGCCGGTGATTCCAAGGAAACCACACCGTTCAAGGAATCGCCCCCGGACGCATCTAAAGATCCCGCGCCGCCGGTCGCAGGGGCCGTGTCGGAAACGCCCGCAAAGGCCCGACCGCACGAGCCAGTAGCGCCAGGTCCCGCGCCCTCGTCCTCGCCCACCAGCGCTGACGAAAACGAAGACGAGACTGACGACGAGGACGAGGGCGACGAGCAGGACGGGGAAGACGGTGAGTCAGCAGCATCCGACGACGCCGAGCCGCCTCAGCCTCCCGCGATTGGCGAGACAGGAGCCGAGCCCGCACCGCTCTTCGATCAACATCCCTGGGCGATCGCCACGCGCGTGGTCGCGATCAGCAGCCTGCTCGGGTTGGCGATATCGGGATGGGCGCAGCTTTCCATCAAATCCTCGTGGGTCCCCGATTTTCTGATCTCGAACACGCTCGGTGCCGCCCCGCGCAAACAGATGATGATCCTGTTGGTGCTCGGGTTGACCGTCGGCGCGGCGGCCGGAGCGGGGCTTTTGGGTTACCTGCGCAAGAAGCAACGCGAGACGGAGCTCGAGCGCTGGCTATGGTTCTTGGTGCCGGGCCTGCTGCTTCCGGCCATTCCAGCGTTGTTTCGCGCCAAGCCCTGGCAAAATCGCCACGAGGCGCTGCTCGCGATCGTGTTGCTTCT
Organism: Polyangiaceae bacterium; assembly: GCA_035281385.1. Taxonomy (GTDB): domain Bacteria; phylum Myxococcota_A; class Polyangia; order Polyangiales; family Polyangiaceae; genus PMG-095. Next base: position 9,000 of record DATEDZ010000126.1, on the reverse strand, counting down.
GAGCTTGATGCTCGAAGCGCTGTTGTTGCTCTCGCTGCGCTCCGTTCCGAGCAAGGCCCGGGAGTTCTGGCGGCAAACCGTGGAGCAGGTGCCGCTCGTGGTGCGCCGGCGCGGACCGCTGGTGCTCGTGATCGCAACCGCCCTCGGCTACGCCGTGTTCTTTTCGTTCTTTCTGCTGCGCTGGCACTACAAGCTACGCACCGGCAACTTCGACCTCTCGATCAACAACAACTTGATGTTCGGCGGTCTTCACGGCGACTTCTTGCAGAGCCCCGTCGCTTTTCCGACCGACCCGGGCAAGTACCTGGCCGCGCATGCCAAGTTCGGGCACTACCTGTTTCTACCCATCTACGCGCTGGTGCCGCGACCCGAGACACTGCTCATCATCCAGTCGATCTTGATCGGCGCTGGTTCGATTCCGCTGTTCCTGTTCGCCCGTCGTCACCTGAGCGAATGGACGGCGCTGGCGGTGGCGCTCTGCTACCTGGCCTATTACCCCATGCACGGGGCGAGCTTCTCGGAGTTCCAGAACATCCCGATTGCGGCGCTGTTCGTGTTCTTCGTGGTGTGGGCCGCCGACAGCAAGCGTTGGGTTTGGATGGCCGTGCTGACGGCCATCGCGCTCCTGATGCGGGAGGACGTGCCGGTCGGGCTATCGATTGTCGGGCTGTTCCTGCTCGCGAGCGGCTACCGCCCGACCGCGGGCCTGGTCCTGACCACGGTCTCCACCTCTTACTTCCTGCTCATGCGCTTCTACGTGATGGAAGAGGCGGGCGACTGGTGGTTCCCCACCATGTACAAGGAGCTCTGGTCCGACGGCGAGCGCGGTTTCCGCAGCGTGATCAAGACGCTCATCACCAACCCGCTCTTCGTGATTACCAAGCTCGCGATCGAAAAGAAGGTCATCTACCTCTTGCACCTACTGGTGCCGCTGGCTTTCTTGCCGCTCAGGCGCTGGTACCTCTGGCTCAGCTTGCTTCCCGGGGGCCTGCTGACGCTGCTCGTCACCAACTACGACCCGCCCACGCAGTTTTCGTTCCACTACGTGATGCACTGGGCCCCTTACTTGTTCATGGCCAGCGTGCTCGCGTTGGTCGCGATCGGTAAGAGCCCGGATCTTGGTCCCTTGCGCCAGCGCGCGGCTCTGCTGACACTGTGCGGCGCCACTGCGGTGCTGAGCTTCAACTACGGCGCCTTCGCGATGCGGGAGAACTCGTTCAAGGGCGGTTTCAACAAGATCGAATTTACGGTCTCGCAAGCCGAGAAGCAGCGCTACGAGCGGCTCAAGGACTTGATCAAGCCGATCGGTCCGGACGACACGGTCGCGGCCACCGAGAAGATCGGGCCGCACCTGTCGTCACGGCGCATCTTGCACACCATGCGCACCGGCCCGCGCGGCACCACCTGGATCGTCGCCTCGAGCCGCGAGCTCAAGCTGTCGAAGACCAAGGCGTCCCTCAAGGCCGTGCTCGACAAGGGCGAGTACGGCCTGGTCCGTCGCTCCGGCGACTTCGCTCTGCTCAAGCGCGGCCACTCGACCGAAGCCAACGCCAAGCTGATGAAGGACTGGGGCCTCTCGACCGCAGAGCCAGCAGCTCGTCCGAAACCGGAAAAACCGGAAAAACAACCGGAGAAGCCGGCAGAAGACGAGAGCGGACCCCAGCCTGAGAGTGGTCAGTGATCCAGCTCGCCGACTGTTGGGCGCACGTTCGAGGAGGCGCTGCTGAATCATCCCGAAGCACAGCTCGCTCAGGGAGCTAAGAACCTAGGACCCAAACAAGAGGACTTTGCCCAGCGCCTTGCCGCTCAGAGCACGAACGAGTACGGCGACAAGCACGCTGATCACTCCGGACGCAACAGCAAATGCCAGATGGTAGCGTCGTTGCGAGGCACGCCGGACGCCGCGGGTACCGATGCGCCAAACATCGCTAGCGGCAAAGGGGACGAGGGCGACCCAGGTTGCCAAGAGAACACACCGAAACTGGACGTCCCACGGGAGCTCGGAGTCGAGGTTCCCCGCGGCAACCGGCCCCACCCACCACTGAACGATATCGCCTCGGTTGAGCCAACCAGCACCCAATAGCACGACTTGCGCAGCGATCGTCACCACGAATGCTCTCGCGAACCTCACTACGCCACACTGAGACGACATACGAGATCCCGCAGGGTTCAGTGCACTGTGATCCACGGCATAGTTGTCAGCTGTTTCACCATTGTCGCACGTGACAACGGGACTTCAAGGACATATTGAATAGCTTACCGTAAGGCGCACTTGATCCACGTAGGCTCGAGTATTTCCTGCGTCATCCGTGTACTGAGCCGAGAGTCCCAGGCCAAAGCTCTCTGCTTTCAAGTCGGCCGCCAGCCATTGCTCGCCCCAGCTGTCATCCTCACCTCCGTAGCTCACCCAAGCGGGCTCATCGCTCCACGCATCGGAGATGCCACGTTCCGCCCCGAAAAGCTCTCCGGCCTTGAGAAGGCGAACGGAGTCGTCGACCACGGTCGCATCACCGGCACGCCGCACTTCAACGGTAATGCCACGGATGTCTGCGCCTTCGGGGACGTCGAGCCCGAAGGTGTCGACCAAGAGTACGTCTCGATAGGGACTACTAGCGAGAACGATCTGGGTCATGTCGAGCATCGAAGAGTCTTCGAGCTGAATACTCTCCAGGCCGCCCCAGATTCCTGGGGGCACGCACGCGTTGCTGCCCTGAGCGTCCGGCAAGCACTCCGAAGCTCCGCACATCTCGGCTGAGCCTTGGTGTACTGTGCACTCGTCGATGCACGTCGAAGCGTCGCTGCACGTCATGTCGAACAGCTCGAGGTAGCTATCGTCCCCCCCTGCGAAGCCCGAACTCCGAGCCCGCCGCCCATAGTGAGCCGGAGTCACCAGAATCTCATTGGCGCAGTCGGTTGGGCCTGACCCGGCCGCTCCACCTTCGCCCCCCGAGCAGGGGTCACCGCACGCGATGGTGCTACCGCAGCCGTCGTCGGTCTGGCCGCACTTCGCGTCGAGCTGCTCGCAAGTGCGCGGCTCGCACGCGCCACCTACGCCTGCGGCGCTGACGTCGGAGGATTTCTGCGTCGCCTCGTCGTCCCCGCATCCGAGCACTCCAGCGCCAACGACGAGTCCAATCAAGATCGCCTTGGGGGTATCGATTCTCACGCTCCTCCTCCTTCTTTGTGTGCTCACGGTGCACGTCTCGACGGCAACAAGATGCGCTCTTGGCCCAGCGTCAGGCTTGTCCCGCCTCGATACACCCATTCCGGCACGTACACGATCTCGGCGGAGGCATCGACAACGCGGCGACGGAAAATGGTCGCGCCCTGACTCGCTCCAAGGCCGTTGCCATCGAAGACTCGGGCCAGCTCTACCGCCCCGCCAGGAATGCTCCGTAGCTTACGCGCCGTTCCCCAAACTGGCGCCTTGCCTGGCTGAAGCACCAACGAGCGATAGTTTTGCTCGGCGTTGGCAGCACGCGCCACGTTCGACGCTTCGACCAGCAACAACGAGGACTCGACCTGCGCAATGAACTCCCGCAGGTGCTCGTAGCTGTGGTCGCTCACCCACGTCGGCTTGCAGTAACCCATGAAGTCGCTGTAAGTGTCTGGACTGAATAGCATTTTCCGATCGACGTCGTAGCCCCAGCTGCCGATGCGGCCGCCACTATAGGGGTAGGCGGCGTCGCCGGCCACTCCGCATGGCGTATGCGGCCGACCGTACACGTGCCCCAGCTCGTGCGCGAACGTTCTCGCCGCCTCGTCCCCCGTGTAACCAATCCCGACTCCCACGCCGACCGAAGGCAGCTCTCCGTTGAACGACGCGCCCAGCACGCAACTGGAATTGCAATACTCCGCGTGCGTTTCAGTCAGACGCACAAGCCCGTAGTAGACGACATTTTGAGCCGGATTCTCCTGCTCGCGCAACGCCGCCACCTGATCGAGTACCTCCACCATCGTGGTGCCCGTCGCTTTGACTGGCTGCTCACGCAAGGAGAGCTCAAGCGTGGAGACCGGAAACAGGCGCAGCGCCTGGGTGCGAAGGAGCTCCAGCTGCTCTGCTGAGATATCCGGCGCTAACTTGATGCTCCCCGTATCGTACTCGACCGGCACGACTTGAACGTGGAGACCCGCACCGGGCAGCGCGCCCAGGAACACCTCACCTTCCTCGGGAAAACGGGCAGCTGCGTCATCGCCAGTCGAAGCCAGGCACGCTTCTGCCTCCAAGAGCTCGACCGAGTAGGCAGCGTCTCCGGTCATTAGCTCAGCTGTTACCTCGAAATTGAAAGTCGAGCTGAGCTGCGCATCGCTGGAGGCATCCAGAATAAGCCTGCTTTGGTAGGAAATATGCGGTTCATTCGACGCCGCGGCGGTCAGAGTCAGCCGCGCGGTCACGACGCGCGGCCGCCAGCTGTCCACGGGCTCGACGTAAACGCGCAGCAGGGCAGGTCTCCCAGTCACCAGATTGGTCGTGCGGGATGCAAGCTCGTAACCAAGCTCCATGATCGGCACCTTCACGCCCTGAAAAACAGCAATCTGTTGCAGCTTGAGGCCGTGGGCGCGATGCGCTCTTGCAGGGTCGCCAGGTGCATTCGGGTCGCATTCCCCGGAGCCTGCCGAGCCGTCGACGCCTCCAGCCTGAGCAGCGCCGCCCGCGCCAGCCTCGCCCGCGGCCGGCTCAAGCGCGCCCCCACCCTCAGCAAAGCTGGCGCCACCCTCGCCCGCGACTTCGCTACCAGCGCTGCCGCCATCACCGGGCGCATACGGCGAGCAGCTGTTGGCCGTCCCGCACGCCACCAAGCCCGCGACGACGAGCGTGGCGCTCTTCATCCTCCCGCGCCGGCGTAAGCGATCTGCGTCTCGGGTCGCAGCACGATGCTTCGAGCGGCAAAACTCCCTATGTAGGCCGACTGCCTCACGCTGCCGAGCGTGAGCTCCGCGTTCGGAGCAATCACAGTGGCCTCGAGTGAGGCTTCGATCGTCGCCGCCTCGGTGCCCAGGTAGCCGAGCACTAGGTGCGCCGTATCTCTCAAGCGCGTATCCCCAGCGTGGTGCAGGCGATTCTGCACGTGTACCACTACCTCGCCGCCCGAGACACGCAGACTGCCGTGCTCGAGTACAACGAGCGAACGGAACCGGTAGCGACCTGCCGACAGCAGCAGCTGAGCGCGGCTCGCCACGATCACGTCGCCGTAGTCACCGGGCTCGAGCGCGCTTTGTTGCGAAGCGCCCACGGTGACGTCATCAATGCCCTGCGTCTCGAAGCTGACCCACCAGGCAAGGGAATGCGCGCGGGGCACGAAGCTGCGGGCCTCATTGACGAACCCGGTCGCGACCCGCTCGACACCCGCCGCAGTGGCGCCGCCCCGCGGATGGCTGCGTATTCACGAACAACAGCACGACCGGCCGCCAGGACGTTTTCGACGCTGCTGCTTGCCTCGAGCACGACGTCGCCGCCGCTCACGATGCTCGCCAGCTCGTCCCCTGAAGCCGTGACGCTGCTGCGCTCACCGATCACGATACGTTCCGCGGCGTAGAGCGCAGTCCGGGGCGCAAGGGCGACGTTGGTGAGCTCACGCCCACTGCAGGGCGGGGTCGTATCGTCGACCACGACCGTCTCGCCATCCAAGGTCCAGCTCAGCGTGTCACCCCAACCGAGCCGGTAGCGAAACGCATCTAGCTGCGCCCCATAACCAAGCTCGGTGGGTTGCGCGGACTCCCAGAGCTGCTGCCCGTTGTAGCTGAGCGCATTCTTGGTCCCATGCGGGACGCCACGGAAGCTCAGTGGATTGTCGTAGCCAAGCACCGCCTCACGCTCGGTCTGCGAACGCTCCAGCACGCAAACCGCCAGCGGCGTGACGTGACAAGCGTCACCAATCCAGTCGTCGTCGGTGTCCTCCTGCAAGGGATTTGGAATGGATGGACAGTTGTCCTTCAGGTTCACGAAACCGTCCCCATCATCGTCTACCATCGGCTCGTCTGGGAACGGCACGCCCGGCTGCTGGTAGTTGATTTCACCCAAGTTGATGGCGCTCAGCAGCGTCACCAGGTCAGTGAGGCGTGCTTCGTCGGCGAGTCCATCCACGCCGGAAACGATGGCGTCGGCCTCGTTGATCACCGAGCGCACTGCCTTGGTGCGGCCATACACGAGCGCGCCCTTGATGTCCTCGCCGAGCACCAAGCCGCGCTGCCAGTTCAACTTGGCCGTGAGCAGCTGTCTCTCGAGCTCGCCTCGAAGGTCGTTGCTCGCGTTGTCCAGGATTGTCTGCGCCACGCTTGCGTTGTCGATGACCAGACCCGTGCCTTCGACTTGGCCATCTGCCCACTCGTTGCCCAAGACAACTGGCAACTCAGCCTGCAGTGCAGCAAGATTGGAGCGCCACGAGGTTGGTTGCTGAGCAGAGCTAACGGTCGGTCGCGCACGCCACGCACCCATCACCTCATGCGTGGTCGGCGAGCCGAACGGCGAGAACAGATGAATGGCATTCGATGCCATCACGTTTTCCCATTGCCAGGTCCATGGCCCCACCCCAGAGCCACTGATCACATGGGTGCGAGTCTCCACGTCGAGCGCCGTTTGCCCGTCGTTGTTGCCGGACGGGTTGGTCACCAGTGGCGAGGCCGTCGTGTTCTCGAAACCTGTCACGTTCGCCGCGCTGCCATCCGGTTTCAGCAGCCGGTACTGAATTTGGGGATTCGCCCCCAACGAGACCCCTCGCGTACTGTCCTCTGTATCATCGGCATCCGACTCCTTCAGCTGAATCTCAGTGGCACTCGATCCGACCGAAATGGGTAGGCTGAAGGTACCGTCGTAGCTCGTGTCCGGCATGTAAGGCAGGTCCTCCACCCCGAAATCGCCGAGTCCATCCGAGCCAACAATTGAAAATTCACCCAGCGGCTGGCTGACCATCGCATTCGCACGGATCTTGAACGCGTCCGCGGTCGCCACCGAGAGCTGACTCCCTGGTGCCGGAATCGTTGCACAATCTTGGGACAGATAGATACGCAGCTCGTACGTAAGCGGCGGCTGACCATCACCCGTGAGCGACGCGAGCGGTGAATGCGGACCGTTGTAGATGGTGTCCCACTGGTCATCACCAAAGGCATCGCTCGACACCGTTGTGAGCGGTATCGGCTGAATGGGTCCCCCGCTGCAGTTGCCACTGTTGCCGTCACCGCACGGATCAGCGCTCAGGCGATAGCAAGTCTTGAGCAGGCTGCTTTCTTCGTCGAATTGGTGAAGTCCACCGTTATTCCCATCGAACACCTGGACGTTCAGGTGATCGAGCGCGGCTGTGTCGCCGGCCCCCACGCGGAGACGCATGCGCATTTGCGTCGTCCCCACGGTGTCCACTCCAAGGCCACTGAGCACCAGCAACTTGCCATCGCTACTCTCAGCGGTCGGCAGACCCGTGAAGTTCTCTCCCACGGCGGTTAGCCCCTGGCCAGTTCCGGGGATGCCCGAGAACACCGTCACGGACCCATCAGCACGTGTCGCCGAAAGGTCGTCGATGCCATCGCCGGTTACATCGGTCGCCTCGATTGCGACAAAGTCACCATCCCCCTCGAGAACGTTCGCAGCATAGGTGCCGTCACCATTGGAAATCAGAGCGAAGATATCTCCGCCGCTCAGGACAGCCAAATCACCGAATGGCGTCTGTCCATCAACCAACGCTGCCGCACCAATCGCGCCATCATCGTTGAAGTTACCCGGTGCAAACGCCAGCGGCGGAAGTAGAGGCACGTCGACGAAGAAGCTCTCGATCTCCTCCATCACTTCGTCGAAGACCGTGATCAGTTGTTGGAAGTTGGAGGCGTCGAACCCGAAGGTCGCGATACCCTGCGGAGTGGGTGTAGCGCCAACCGCGTCGTGACTCTTTGCTGGGGTTTGCCCTTGCGGAACCGGAAAGCCGTTCGGTCGAGCTAAGATAGTCTTTTCGCTCGAATCCGCGTACGTGACGACCAAATCATCCAACCCATCGAAGTTTGTATCCTGAACGAGGACCTCGGTGGCGGTTCGACCCGGGCTGTAGAAAGGGGCATCCAAGGCCTGGTGGCATACAACAGCGCCCGAACCGTTGGACGTGCACCAGATGAGCACACCCTGGCCCAACGTGATCATGTCCTCGCGCTCTTCTCCCGGGAGCGCCCTAAACTTGCCGGCGTCAAGGCTGTCAAGCGTGATACCCGGAGCGTTGACAGGTCGAAACGTGTGTCCATTGCCCTCGCTGCGATTGCGCTCGGAGCTGTAGCTGTGGAGGCCCAGCGCACCGCTCAGCCAAACGAAGTCCGGATGCTCATCGTGATCGAGGTTCAGGGCCAATGGATGAATGGCCGCGTTCAGCTGGAAGCCAGTGGCTGATGCTGTGAAAGCATCGATCTGCCCGTCCTTCCGCTGCGCAACCAGATCGACCATCGAGTCATCATTGAGGCGGACTGAGGCAATCTGATCGTAGACGCCAGCGGTAGCGTCCGCAAACGTCGGGGCTGGACCGTCTTCAAACAGCGCAGCCGACTCCAGGCTTCCAGCGTCCACGAATACGAGTGACGCACGTCCTCCCCCAAAGTTCTCAACCAACATGCTGCTGATGCTCGACGGCTCGTCGATGTCCACCAGGAATGCCTCGCTCCCCGAACCCGACAACTCGAGCTTGAGTGAGAACGTGCCATCGAGACGATCGGCGAGCACGATTAGATCCGGCTCGCCATCGCGATCCTTGTCGTCCATGTAGGCCCACTGGGTGACCGGCTTGATCGTCTCCTCTATCCAACGGCAGAAATTCACACGCTGGAAGCAAACGCCTCGACGAGCGAGTAACGGCACTCCCCCGTGAGCGGAGTGGTGGCGCACGATGGCGACGGGTTGTTGATAGCTTCGAAGTCGTTGCCGACGCCTTCCAGAGCTACGACGCCTGAGCCGTCTTCGGCGCCTTCAACGTCTTCCGTACCGGGCGCGCCAGAGCAAGCGGCCAGGGCAACCGTCACCAGCAACGCCCAGCG
>DATEDZ010000125.1:0-47672 GCA_035281385.1 Polyangiaceae bacterium | reverse complement strand
CACGAACGCAGCTCGGATGTTCTATCATGCGACGATTCTCCAGCGTGATACGGTTGCCTTCGATACCAAAGTCGTTCAGCGCATCACCAGCGGCATGTTCGTCTCGGCGCCGACCCGGTCGAACTGGTGGTAAGTGTGCCGCCGCCCATGATGCTCGCGGTGCTGCTGGCACCACAGCTCACGACCCGCGGTGGCTTGCCGCTCTTCGACGCAGAGCGGGCAGGGCGGCTCGATGTTGGGGACATTCAGGGCCTCGCGCTCCGGCGGGATGACCAGCACGGGACAGGGCGCCTGCCTCACGACGCCCTCGGCGACCGAGCCGAGGAGCAAGCGGGCCACGCCGCTACGCCCGTGAGTGCCGACAACAATCAGGTTCGCCTCGAGCGACGAGGCCAGAGAGGTCAAACCGAGCATTGGCGTGTCCACGAGCACATGAGAGATGACGCGAATATTGGCGGCGGAGGCAGCGTCCAGCTTGAGAACGAACGAGCGCATGTACGTGACCAACTGATCCTTCAGCTCGTTCAAGCTGAGCGGGCCCGTCGCCAGAAAAGCGCCCTCGTCCTCTTTGATGGGCGGAGCAACATGCGTCACATGGACCTCTGCCGGTGCATGCTGCTGCGCCTGTTTGAACGCGGCTTGTAGCGCTCGTTCGGCGAGAGGCGAGTAGTCGATACCAACGACGATGACAAAGGGCTTGCTCGACATGAAAGAACCTCGTTGCAACAGCAGGGTGCAGCAGGCGTGCCAATTGGTTTGGCGCACGAATCCGCGCTGCCGTAGGCGCGATTGCTGCGCGGGCTGCAGATCCTGCGCAGTCGGGCGCAGAAGCTGCGTCAACCCCACTGATCGCCCTGTTCCTTTCGGCTGGGATTCGCAGTGGCACGCGAGCTGCACTGTCGTTGGCAGGACGAGGAGACCGCCATGCCAAACAAGCCGTACGTCGTCGTGGTTGGAACCGACTACTCCCAACCTGCAGAAGAGGCACTACGTCGCGCCTATGCCCAAGCGCTACCTCAAAGCCCCGCGGAGCTTCACGTGGTCCATGTTTCGCTCGCCTCCGGGGCTGACGGCAGCTTCCCGGTACCGCCGTTCGCGGGACTCGGCGCCGTGCCGGTTTTGAGCCTGGACGAACAGAAAGACCGCCTGGTCAAATACCTCGACGGGGTAATCCCCACACTGGCAGGTTTTCGTGACTCCGGGATTCGCGTCTACGCCCACATCGCGCTCGACACGCCCGTCTTCGGCGTGACGAATCTTGCAACCAAGCTCGAAGCCGACCTCATCGTCGTGGGCTCGCATGGACGCCATGGCCTCGCTCGCTGGGTGCTGGGCTCGGTCGCCGAGGGCATTGTTAGACAGGCTCCCTGCCCTGTGCTGGTCGTGCCGCCCGAGGCGAAAGAGCAAACGCCCCAGATCGAACCGCCCTGCCCACGCTGCGTAGCCGCCCGTGAGAGCTCTGAACGCAGAGAGATGTGGTGTGAGCAACACCGCGAGCACCACGGGCGCCGACATACCTACCATCAGGGCGATCGCGTCGGAGCCGAAACCAATTTCCCCCTCGTCACGCGCTGACCTTTCATCATTCGGAGCAAACCTGCCTCATGACCAAGAGCATCCCCCAGATCAAGAAGTACATGACCACCGACATCCAGACGATCGGTGACGAGCAACCGATGGCAGTCGCCCATCGCATGATGCGCGAGCAGCACATCCGGCACCTACCGGTGCTGCATCAGGGCAAGATCGTCGGCATCGTGACCGACCGCGATCTGCACCTGGTGGAAACGCTGCAAGACGTCGATCCGACCAAGATTTCTGTCAGCGAAGCGATGACGCCTGACCCCTACGTGGTGGCGCCCAACGCGTCGCTCGATGAGGTCGTCTCGACGATGGCGACCAAGAAGTATGGATCCGCCGTCGTGGCCGACCATGGCCACGTGGTGGGCATCTTTACGACGGTCGACGCCTGCAGCGCCTTCGCCGATCTGCTGGAGACGCGGCTGACCCACTGACGACGCAAGGAATAACGTTTCCCCTTTGGCGTCACTTTGCTAGCAGGAGCCGTCGAGGCTCCGTGACAGGGACCAGCTCGCCCGAATCACCGCAAAAGGCAGGACCCCGAGTCCTGCCGTTGCTCCTAGCCGTCTTGCTCGGTATTGCCGGCGGTGTTGGCTCCTACACCTTCCGTTACGCGGAGGGGCTGTCGTACTTCAAAACCGATCCGAAGGCCTGCGTGAACTGCCACATCATGCAGCCTCAATACGACGCCTGGCAGAAGGCGAGCCACCACACGGCAGCAGTCTGCATCGATTGCCACCTGCCGCACGACTTCTTGCCCAAGTACCTGGCCAAGGCCGAGAACGGCTGGCGACACGGTCAGCGATTCACGACGCAGAAGTTCGTCGAACCAATCGTGGTGCAGCCTGAGGGGCGCGCCATTCTGCAAGCCAATTGCCTCCGCTGCCACGGCGAGCTGGTCCATGCGATGGGGGCAAGTCAGCTGGGCACCGAGCCGGCGTGCCTGCACTGCCATGCCGGCGCCGGACACGGAGAGAAAACGGGTTTGGGTGGACCTCTGACGGCGAGCGAGAAAGCGGTAGGACGATGAAATCGTTGGCAACGGCTGTGATTAGATTTGCGACGAGTCGCGCAGGGTACTTGACGCTGATTGCAGTCGTTGCTGCCGCGGCGGCTGGTTTGACGGCGCTCCTGATGAACATCTTCGAGCGCAAGGTCGAGCAGCGCTCGCCGTTCGTGCGCTTGGTGGAGGTGGGTGAAAACGACACCGACCCCGCCAAGTGGGGCAGGAACTGGCCTCAGCAGTACGACAGCTACAAACGCACGGCACTGCCCACCAAGACTCGTTTTGGAGGGCACCAAGGCAGCGAATCACTGCCGGAGGAGAAGATCGCGCGTGATCCCTGGCTGAAGCGCATGTTTGCGGGCTATGCCTTCTCCATCGACTACCGCGATCGTCGCGGTCACGCTTACATGCTCTACGATCAAGAGCATACCCAGCGTCTGACCAAGCCGCAGTCGGGCTCGTGCCTGCATTGTCATGCTTCGGTGATGCCCGTCTATCGTGAATTGGGTGGTGGCGACGTCATGCGCGGCTTCGAGCAGACCTTCAAGCTCAGCTACCAGGAGCTTTCTCAGAAGCTTCATGAGTCGGGGCACGCCCATCCAGTCAGCTGCGGCGACTGCCACGATCCGGCCAACATGACGCTGCGCGTGACCCGACCCGGTTTCATTCGCGGCATCCGCGCGCTCGCGGAGTCGGACGCACCGCTTCCTGCTCTTCCGAGCGTCCAGCAATGGCGAGACGGCTCACGCCGAGAAGCGTATGATGCCAACCGCGACGCGACCCGCAACGAGATGCGTTCCTTCGTGTGTGGTCAGTGCCACGTCGAGTATTACTGCTCGAGCAAGATGCCGCTCACCTTCCCGTGGGGCAAAGGTTTGAGGGCTGACGATATCGAAGCCTATTGGGACGCCGCCACGTTCCCGAATGGGGATCCGTTTGTTGACTATAGCCATCAGGAGACCGGGGCGCCGGTCCTCAAGGCCCAACATCCTGAGTTCGAGCTATGGAACCAGGGTATCCATGCCAGAAGCGGCGTGGCGTGCGCGGACTGCCACATGCCCTATGTGCGGGATGGCGCTACCAAGGTGAGCGATCACTGGGTGCGAAGCCCACTGTTGAACGTCAACCGTGCCTGTCAGACCTGTCACCGCAGCTCGGAAGAAGAAATGAAGGCTCGTGTCGATGTGATTCAGCAGCGCACCTACGACCTCATGCAACGCGGCGGCACCGCAATCGTCGACCTGCTCGACGCCATCGTCGCTGCCAAGGCAAGCGGCGCGCCTGCTCCGCGCATCGAAGGAGCACAAAAGCTCCAGCGCCGCGCGCAGTGGCGTCTCGATTTCATCGCAGCCGAGAACAGCATGGGCTTTCATGCTCCGCAGGAAGCGGCCCGCGTGCTCGGTGAAGCGATTGACTACGCACGGCAGGGTCAGGTCGTGTTGCTCGGCGGTGCGGTCTCGAGCCCGAGCATCGCCGGCCAACCAGCAACTGCCACTTCGGCCGCCGCACCGGCGGCGTCAGCCACCCCGGCTGTGGTACCTCGCTAGAACAGACCCGCAACGCCAGCCACACCACCGCGCCCGCCGTCCCAGCCGAGCAGCGGAGCCAGAGCGAGCGTTCCCCGTTGCCGGACCTCAGGCTCCCAAGAAAGCGCGCTAGCGTCGACCCCGGACGCCACGAGCATGCCAACCGTCCCTAGCACGGCCATCGTTCGCAGCACGAGCCGGCAGTGCTGGGCGTCGTCTTCCTCGTTTGCTCCCGGACAGCGTGCGGCGCTGCTTGCGGACAACAGACCCACCGGAATCAGCGGTAGAACAATGCGCAACCCGAGGCTACTTGCCGCCTTACCAGGCTGGCCGTGGACCCAATGAACGAAGGGCGCGCCGAGCGTGTAGCCGGTGATTCCGATCGAGCCCATCAGGATGCTGGTCGAGCCTGGCTCGCCCATGTCCTTGACGCCGATGGCCCCGATAGTGAGCGACGCTACATCGAGCGATAGGGTTTGCCAGCCATACCAACGACGCGACGTCGTGCCGGCATCTGCCTGGGACTGCGCGGGCGGCAACACCAGGCTAACGGAGCCCTGTGGCGCAGAATCCGGATCAAGTCGCGCAGAGTCTGCGCTCGACTTAGCCGCATGCACGCATGAACACGCTACTACTGCGGCACCGAGCGCAAACCGAAATGACATGTACGGGCTCGAGCAAGCGGCATGCCATGCTCGCAGCGCTCGATTGCCGTGCCCCACTACAGCCGCGCGCCTAGCCCTTCGCTTTCGAAGCGGCCACGCCATACTCATGCAGACGGTACTGGATGGTTCGCGCGCTAATGTCGAGCATATCGGCGGCTTTGCTGGTCGATCCGTTGACTGCCTCGAGCGTGGCGAGAATGGCATGCTTTTCGAGCTCGGCCATCGTAGCGCCGGGGACGCGCGGACCGCCCTCGATGGTCGCGGGGGTCGCGTCGAACGGGAGCGCTTCAGCCTCGACGACCTCGCCTTCGGTGAACACGACCGCGCGTTCGATCGCATTCTCGAGCTCGCGCACGTTGCCGGGCCAGCGATGCGCGACCAACTTGGCGCGCGCAGCGTCACTGAAGCTATCGATGCGCCGATTGTTGTCGCGCGCGAAGCGTCGCAAGAAGTGCTCCGCCAACAGCACGATGTCGTTACCGCGCTGCCTGAGCGGCGGCATAGCCACGTGAACGACATTCAGCCGGTAGTAGAGATCCTCGCGAAAGCGTTTCTCCCTGACCTCTTCGGCCAAGTCCTTGTTGGTGGCAGCGACCACGCGGACATCCACGCTGATGGTCTCGTTGCCACCGACGCGCTCGAACGTCCGCTCCTGCAGCACACGCAGCAGCTTGATCTGCGTCGCCATGGGAATTTCCCCGATCTCGTCGAGGAACAGCGTACCGCCGTTGGCCTGTTCGAAGCGCCCGATGCGTTTCTTGTCAGCGCCCGTGAAAGAGCCTTTTTCGTGACCGAACAGCTCGCTCTCGAGCAGGCTTTCAGCAAGGGCAGCGCATTGCAGGGTGACGAAGGGCGCCGCTGAACGCTGGCTCAGCGCGTGGAGCGCGCGGGCCACCTCCCCCTTGCCGGTGCCGCTCTCGCCGGTGATCAGCACAGTCGCCCGAGCCGGAGCCACTTGGCGCACCATCTGATAGACGCGCTGCATCGCAGCGCTCGCGCCGAGCAAACCTTCCATGCCTTCTTTGTCGCGCGCTCGCAGCTGCCGACGCAGGTTCTCGGCTTCGCTCTTGAGCTCGTCGCGCGCCAGCGTGCGCTCGACCACCAAGAGCAGCGCGTCGAAGTCGATGGGCTTGGTCAGGTAGTCTTCGGCGCCGGCCCGCATGGCCGCCACCGCGGTCGCGACATCGCCAAAAGCCGTCGTCACGATGGCTGGGATTTCGATGCCCCGCTCGCCGAGCTGCTTCAGCAGCTCCATGCCATCCATGTTCGGCATCTTGAGATCGGTGATGATGAGTCCCGGAGGATTCTCGGTGACGGAGGCCAGGGCTTCCTGGCCGTCAGCGGCCAGCTCGATCGGATACCCCTCCTGCTCCAGCAGCTTGGCGAGGCCGTTGCGGGCGGTCGCTTCATCATCAACGACAAGGATTTTCGTCTTACTCATGCGGTTACTCCAAACTCCTACCCCAGTGGCAGTGCAATGTGGAAGCCGGTCTTGCCGGGGCGGCTACTGACGTCGATGGTGCCGCCATGATCGGTCACGATCCGGTGACTGATCGCGAGGCCCAACCCGGTACCGCCCTCTTTGGTGGAGAAAAAGGCATCGAAGATCGGAGCGTCGGGGCTGGGCAGCCCCGGTCCATCGTCCTCCACGTCGATGAACACCTGACGCGGACCGCGCCGTCCGCGAAGCAGCACAGCACCACCACCGGCCGCTCCGGTCGCCTCGATCGCATTGTTCAGGAGATTGAGCAGCACCTGGGTGAGCTTGGCGCCGTCGACGAGAAATTCCACGTCCGAGCTGGGCAGGTCGCAGGTCAGCTTGACCTTGGCGGCCTTGGCCGACGCCTCAACCAGACCGCAAGCATGCTTGAGCGCCTGCACCAGGCTGGTCGGTTTGCGCTCGGGCGGCTTGGGCCGCGCGAAGTCCAGAAACTCGGTCACCAGTTGAGCCAGGCGCTTGATCTCGTCGCCCACGACGCGCGTCGCGTCGAGCAATTCCGGCTCGGCCGACTTACGCTTGATGGCGCGTTCTAGGAACGAGAGGTGAAGCTGCGCGCCATTCAGGGGATTGCGGATTTCGTGCGCCAAGCCGGCTGCGAGCGTGCCAATCGCGGCTAGCCGCTCGTTGTGGCGTGCTCGTTCCTCGTGAGCCTTTTCGTCGGTGACGTCTCGACCGGTGGCGAGGAGCACGACGTCGGCGCCTGCTTCGGTACCGGTGGCGTTCAAGGTCCAGAGCACATCACGCAGCTTGCCCGAACGAGTTCGCAGGCAAGCCTCGAGCTTGCTGCTTTTGGTCTTGCCATCGAGCGCGTTTCTTAGGGTCTCTTGCAGCTGCCCGGTGCCGCCTTCCAGTCCGAAGGTCTCAGAAAACGACCGACCCAGCACTTCGTCGCGCGCGTAGCCCGTCACCCGTTCGGCCTCACGATTGACAAGCTGGATGCTTCCGCTGCCATCCAAGCCGACGATGATGGCCCCGGCCAGCTCGACCGCGCTCACGTAGCGCTGCTCCGCGCGGGCGAGGGCGCTGCCGAGATCCGCGCACTCTTGCTTGGCACCGAGCTCGATGCGCTCCACGTACGACTCCTTGTAGGCCTCGAGCATCACCGCCAGCTCCAGATCGAGGATACGAACGATGGCTTCCCGAGTGGGGCCGGCTTCACTACCCAGCACGCGGTCGGCGATGCGCAGCAACTCGACGCGAATCAGCGCCATCGCGGTGAGCATGTAGCGCTGCGGTAGCCCGATGCGCACATGGACTCGGCCGATGATGGCGGTTTGCTCGTGGTACTGCTCGTCGTAGCTGCCGCCCAAGACGCGCTCGAGCCAAGCCACCAGCGAGCGCTGCAAGCGTTGAATCTGTTCTTCGCCCGTAAACACCGCATGCGCTTCCTCGTGCTCACGGATGCGATCGTAGAACTCGCTGGCAATGCGTGGTAGCTCCGGCGCAGCGAGCTCGCCGAAGGCGCATAACAGCTGGCCGTCTCGCTCATCGAGACGCACGTAGCGTTTGATCTCCTGAAAGCGGGTCTCGGCCATGTTTGGAACAGTCCCCTTCTAACACCTTCAACGCGCGCCCCCAGCTGGGCTGGCAACCGCGCCGCTTTCCTCTGGCGTAACTGGACCTCTCAAAACCTCGAGCAGGCGAGCGTAGTCGAGCGGTTTGGTCAGCACGTGGGGCGGAGCACTCGTCAGCAGGCCCGGCGCGAGCAGGTTCGGATCGCGCGTCACGAACACCACCTCCAGCCCAGAGTGCTGAGCGCGACCGAAGCGTGCTACCGCGGCACCGTCGGCCAGTGGCAGCTTCAGCTCGCTGACTAGCGCGTCCGGCAGCGGAGCACGCGCCAGCCGCGCGATGGCCGTGGACCCGTCTCGTGCGACATCGACCTCGAAGCCATCGTCGCGAAGCAGGTCCGCCAGGCGCTGCGCCGTACGGAAGTCTCCGTCGACCAGCAACACCTTCTTCGGTTGGGGTCTCGAGCTCTCGGACATGATCGCGACGTCGAGAGGTGCAAGGACCCGGCCAATCTGGTGCATGCCGGGCCAGCGCCGAAACTGCGTAAATCGGCATGGTGTGCGCACCGAACCCCCACGCAGCTCGCGCGGCGGGTCCGCGCTGATTTTGCGCCCGCGCGCAAGGCTTGCGCCCTCTCCGCTCAGCATCGCAGGAAAACCGCCTCGGACGCGCCGGCACGCGGCTTGCTGTTGAGGAGATCGCTATGCAACGAGACAAGCTAAGAAAGTCGTTCGAGAAGCTCGGGATACGGCCTAGCGACTACAAGGTGCTCAAGCTCTTGCCGCTGATCTATGTGGCTTGGGCGGACGGCAAGATGGAGCAGGTCGAACGTGAGCGGATCCACTCGTTCGCGTCGCGCCACTACGACTTGAGCGCGGCCGGCGCCGCGGTGCTCGACGGTTGGCTGCGCCACCGTCCGAGCCATGACTACATCGCGGAGGGCTTGCAGGACATCTACAGGCTTGCGCTCGCACCCGATGACATGGAAGTCGACTTCAGCGAGCTGCCCGCGCTGCTTTCCTATGCCGAAGGCGTCGCGCGCAGCACCGCCCACGCCCTCGATCAGCCGAGCGCGGTATCGCCGGCGGAGGAACAAGCCTTGGATGAGATCGCCCAAGCGCTCCACATCGACCATGGCGAAAGCTGGTCGCGGCTGCTCGAAGAGTTGCGCGAACGCCCCGCCGAGACTGGGGTCGCTGGGCCCGCGCTCCAGATCTAGCTCCCTAGAGCTCGAAAGTGACGCTGCCGTCCACGTGGAGCTCGGGGTGGAGAAAGGTGCTGCCGTCAGGCGACATGTTCTTGTGACAGCGCCCGCAATCTTCCGAGTAGTAGGGATGGGGCCGCGGCGGGGGCAGGCCGTGGCAAGTGCCACAGGCGGCCTGCGTACCGTCGACCTGATGCCACTTCGGAGCGGTCAGGCTGCCGCCTGAGGCGTGTCCGTCGTGAAACACCGCGCCGTGACACGAGGTGTTGCTGCAGGTGTCGTTCGCCAAAGTCGGCGTTGCGCCGAACGCCAGCGCGACGCCGCTGAACGAAACTTCGGCGGGCAGCGGCGTGTCCACGTGTCCAGGCGACAGGACCTCTGCGGGTACTTCGTGGCACTCGGCACAAGGCACGGCACGCGAGCGCTGTGTGCCGAGGACGTGAGTCTGATGGGCACCGACGCCGGGGGCGCTGCTGGCCATTTCGCCCGCCAGGTTGAAGGGCGGTGCCGGATTGTCGCTGCCGTGGCAACCGGTGCAGCTTTCATCAACGAAAAAGTCCACGACGCCGTCCACGTGTCGACTCCGCTCGAGCATGCTGACGTTGTCTTCGGCCACCACCTCGCCATGGCAATACGAGCAATTGCCCATTTGTGGGTGGGGGGCGGGAGGAGGATTCCCGTGACACGAAGCGCAGTCGAGGTCGAACGGCTCGTTCCAGGGCGGGGACACGTTCGTGCGACTTGCTGCAGGCCCGTGACACCAGCTGTCGCTGCAGGTGGCGCTCGAACCCTCCCAAAAGGGTTCGTGGGCGCCGGTCTCGGCCACGCCCAATAGCGCCACTTCCGCCGGCAATCCGTCCGCGTGAGCAAAGTCGTCGACGTGGTCTGGCACGTCGTGACACTCGGTGCACGCCAAGGGGCGAGAAGACGCGCCACCGCGCAGGTGCGCTGCGTGGGCGCCCACCCCGATCGCCGCGATCCGGCTATCCCCGTGAGTGTCGAGAGGAGGCGCCGGATCGTCGCCGCTGCCGTGGCATTGTGTGCAGCTCGTGGCGACCAGCTCGACCGTACCGTTGACGTGGAGCTCCGGGGCCCAGATGCGGCGCGCCTCGTCGATCACGCTTCCATGACAGCTCGAGCAAAGCTCCGACTGCGGATGAGGTGCGGCGGGCGGGAGGCCGTGGCAACTGCCGCAGGCCGCCGCCGAGTCGCGCGGCTCGGTCCACACCGCCTGGGCGTCGCCGTGGCAGTAGCTATTGTCGCAGCGCCGGGCGATGAAATCGTACGTCGGCTCGAGGCCGCCGTGTGAAGCAAGACCGCCGAACACGATTTCTGCCGGCGCGCCGTCGTCGGCGTGTCCCGGGCTATCGACGCGCTCCGGAATGACGTGGCATTCATCGCACTCCACCGCGCCGTGGGTGGCGCTCGGCTGCAGGTGAATCGCGTGCGCGCCGACGCCGGGGTAGCCGGGCTGCGTCGCCCGCGAAAGATCGAACGGCGGGGCCGCCTGGAGCAAGGCAGCACCGCCACGCCGCGCGTCGCCGTGGCAGGCCGTGCAGCCTTTATCCCTTTCGGAGGGCGCAGGGTCACGGCGTGACAGGCAGCTGGAAGCCCCGAACGACGCCGCTACGCTCACCGCCAACGCGAGCAGCGCCGTCGAACGCGACCGCCAGGCCCGGCAGGAGAGGCTGCGGGACGCGCGAGCTTCAACCATGGCAGTACCGACACATTTCCGCGCTGGGGCTGCGCGCGCTCTCCCAGCCTCGCGGATGAGGGTTACCGCCGTAGGCGCCCACCTTGTGGCAGCGGATGCAGTTCGTCGCGGGTCCTGCCTCGTGACAACCCGCGCACGAGAGCAGGTCGCGGCGCGCCTCGGTGCCATGAAGGCTGGGAAAAGCCGCGTTGTTGCTGATCCAGCCGGGCGGATGGATGTTGCGCGAAAGCTTGGCGTTGCCGCTCACACCATGCGCGACGTGGCAAGAGTCGCAGGTTTCCGGGGCGTGGCAACTGGCGCAGCGCGAAGACGCAGCCTGGGCCTCTATCGCGTGCCGAGACATGAAGTCGCCCCGGTGCACGAACGGCCCCTCGAGCTTTTCTGGGGCCCGCAGCTCGGCTGTCAGGCCTTGCGTCACGTCGTGACACGCCTGGCAATCGCGCTCGGTGTGGCACGTCTGGCACAGACTCTGCTCGAACGGAGCCAGCTCGCCATGATGACGCATGAACCCCGCGTCGTGCTTGAGGAAGGTGCGTGGGCTGGTGCGACGCAAATCCGCTGCTTGATGGCAGGGGCCGCACTCGGCGCGTTGCCATTGCTGCTCGTGCTCGTGGCACGTGAAGCATTGACTCATGGCAGGCAATGTCGACTCGCCGGGCCGCACCACACCCGAGTGGCACTTGATGCACTGGCCCTGGATCTCCGGCATGGCGAGGTGAAGATCGTGGTCGATGGCGATCTCGCCGTACGGGCGCTCGGGGACTGCGGCAAGCGTTGCCAGCACCTTGGTCCCGTCGTGCTTGTGGCAGCCCTCACACATGCCCGAGTTGGGAAGCTTGAATTCCCGGGTCGGTTGCGACACGGCATGGCAGCCATTGCAGGTCAGGCATGCTGGCTTGCCTGGGACGCCGCAAGGTAGCTCGCTCAAGTGCAGCCGATGAGGAAAGCGCGGCACCGGCCTTTCGGTGCACGCGGCCAGCAGCGCGGCTAGCAGCACCGCCGTGGCCAGCACCCACGCGGACAGACGCTGCGCGCGGGGCCGCTTCATTTTCGACCTCCCGGCAAATGGTCGAAGGCGTAGGAAAGCCGCAGCAGCGTTTGGGCGTCGAGCGCTGCGTAGGGTGTTCGGGACAGCGACGCTCCCCAAAGCGCACTGAAGCGGGACTTGGGCTCGTAGCTGAGCGTGCCTGCATAGACGGAGGACGCGCGGAAACCACGGACGGGCTGATCGTAAAGATAAGCGTAAGCTTCGAGCGTGGCTGAGAGCTCAGCCAGCAGGCGGCGCGAAAGTGAGCTGCGCAGCGAGTGGTAGCCATTGCTAGGTGCCAGTACCCGCACATAGCTCACACGCACGACCGTCAACGCGTCGGGAGTGACGCGCAGCGTGCCTTCGCTGCGCGCTCCGGGCCTGTGGTCGTCGTACAGCGAGACGAAGCCGGAGCCCTCCAGTCGCAATTTGGGGCTCAAGCGCAGCGTTGCCATGCCGCCGGCCTCGTCGAAGCGATCCGTGGAGAACACCGACAGCACGGACTGTCGCGACAGCCACAATGCCGGCTCGGTGTGCAGGTACTCGAGCGACAAGGAAAGCGGCTGTAGCAGCTCCAGATCCAGCCAAAGGCGTGAATCCGAAAGCCGCAGCGCGTCCGCGTCCAGGACCGCGCTCGCGGCAGCCGAGGCACGGGGGCTCAAGACTCCACGCGCGTCGAGCCCGAGATTGCGATGGCCGAGCTCGCCTTGCTCACGCTGCTCGTGAAACGAAGCGCTGGCGCTCAGCCGGGGTGACCCGTAGTTGAGTCGGGCGCCTGCCAGCCAATGACCACGCCGCGGTTGCTCGAAAGCCTCAGGATCACGCAGCAGCGAGTCGGCCTCGGAACCAAGGTGGTAGTAGCCGGGCCTCTCGTTGTAACGGGGCAATACGGTTAGACCGCCGTAAGCCCGTGCCGAGAGGCCCGCGCCGAGACGGGCACCGAGCGAGAGCCCGTCGAACCGCGCGAAACGAGCCGCACCCCCCACGAATTGCTGCCGACCGAGACGGGCCGTCCCTGGACCACGATGGTAGGTGACGGCCGCCGTCTGGAGGTCCCCATCGAACGGCCCCTCGAACCGTGTCTCGGTAGGCCATGCGCGTGCCCAGCCCGAAACCTCCAGATCGACGTTGTCTTGCTGACCCGCTACGTCCAAGTTGCGGGCGCTGAGATGGAGGTATTCGTAGACGGGCGCTGCGAATTCGGTCTCGACCAGCGCTCCTTCGGGGCCCGGCAGGAGTGCTCTGCGGAAGAACGTCGCGTACGTCTCGGCATGAGCGGACAGCTCGAAGCGGTCCGGCGGCGCCTCGGTGGGTTTCGATTCGAGACCTTGGGCAGCGGTCGATCGCACGGCGAGCACCGCCACGGCAGCGACCAGCGCAGCCGGAGCCCCCTTCATCGCTGCCTTCCGAACAAGTGACAGCTGCTGCAGCTAGGAGCGTCGGGGAAATGCTGCTTGCGGTCGGCGTGGCAGCTCAAACAGCCGTCGTGTCGTGCGCCGGCCACGTCGCCATGTCCGCTGTGACACTTGCCGCACTGCGCGTGCTTGTCTACTTGGTGTAGCCCTGGCAGGTCCCGCAGCTGATGGCAGCTCGCGCAAGACGGCAGGCTTGCTACCCCTCCGGGGCCATGAGGCCGATGACAGTCTTGGCAGCTGGCGGAGAGCTGCCCGTGCGGCGTCTTCGCTGCGGCTGCATGGCACTTCGCGCATGGGGCCGCCGCTGACGAGCCCGAGTGCGCTTCGTGACAGTTGCGACAGGTTTGGTGCCCTGCAGGAGCTGTGGCCAGCTCTTGCTTGTGACAGCTGCCGCACGGCGCAGCTTGCGCTCCACTATGCGGCTCATGACAACCAACGCACTGCGCGTGACCTTGGTTGACCTGAGCGCGCTCGGTCGCGTGACAGCTCTGACAGCCGGCCATCGGCAACTGGGGATGGTGAGGGAGCCCGACATGGCACCCTTCGCAGGTTTGGTGACCTGTTCGATGGGATGCGCTAGCCAACTGAGCCGCGTGACAACCCTCGCAGGAGCGGTGATCGGAGAGCGGCCGGACGAAGTCGTGGGGCGCATGACAACGCTCGCATTCGACGCCCGCGTGGAACGCCGTGTCTTCATGCGCGGCTTGATGGCACGAGCTGCAGGCGCTGGCGCGCTCTTTCGCATGCCCGAAACCGGGATGCGAATCGTGGCAACCCACGCATGAGCCGGCCAGGCCTTTCTTCGGGTGATCCGGCTGCTGGGTGGTGTGGCACCTGGCGCAAGCCTGATCGGGACTCCCGCGCACATCGTGGGGACTGTGGCAGCTCGTGCACTGCTGATGTGCCGGCACGCGGGCCTGACCGAGCACCAGCACGTGCTCGTGACAGGTGCGGCAAGGTACGGCCTTTTCCTTGGCAAACTCGTGCGGGCGATGACAACCCACGCACTCCATGTGGCCGCGTTCGA
Source organism: Polyangiaceae bacterium (assembly GCA_035281385.1). GTDB lineage: Bacteria > Myxococcota_A > Polyangia > Polyangiales > Polyangiaceae > PMG-095. Next base: position 33,494 of record DATEDZ010000125.1, on the reverse strand, counting down.
AGAGCGCCGTGGCCGGGACCAGCGGCTTCTCTTTCGCATGGCACGGCGCGCAGGTGCCCAAGGCGTCCGAAGCAGGAGCGTGCTGTTTTTGGTGACAAGTCGTGCACACCTGATTGGGCGACTTGCCGACGAGCGCATGGGTCGGAGTGATCTTCTGATGGCACTGACTGCACGGGCCAGACTGCGGCGTCGCGTCCTCGTGCGGCTGGTGGCAGCTCAGGCAGTTTTCGCTCGCGTGAACTTGCACGGCCGGCGTGTCGTCCTGTTTCCTGAGGTGACAGTGCGCACAGTCACCGGCCTGGTGCGCATGCGCGGGCAATGTGGCGCCCGCGGGGTCGGCTTCCAGCGCGCTGAACGGCCGCGCGTCCGTGAAGCGATGGCAGAAGGTGCAGTCGCTATTGGTGGCAGCGCCCAGCCGCGCGGCAGCCTGCTCGGGTGCGTGCGTCAGGCGAGCTTCTTTGGCGTGACACTTGGCGCAGCGTTGCGGTTTGACGGGCCCGATCTCGCTCTCGCCGATGGCGTGGCAGTCGTGGCACGCCACCTGGTTCTTCAGGACGTGTACGTCGTGACCCCTCACCTTTCTGACGTCGCTCCAAACCGCCGGGATGTAGACGCCCCGCCCTGGATGTGGAGCGTGGGGACTGTCGCCACCCGAGCAAGCGACCAGCAGCGCCAGCACTAGTGCGACCGGCAACCAGGGGTTGCCCCGCGACTTGCGGGGCGAATCACTCTCCACGACGCTGCGCCAGGTCCAGGATCACCGCCAGCAAGTACAAGGCGACTGCAGCCATTCCAATGGTGTGCCCGACGCCCATCGAGAGCACGATCGCGAGCGCGCCAGGGAAGAGCAGTGGGTACACCATGACCACAAGCCCGATCAACGCGAGCACGCACGCGAGCCGTGTGAGCTCAGGAACCGAGCGCTTTGCCACCGCACCGATGAGCCGATTGAGGCGCTCGTTCACGGTGCCACTCCCGCGCTGCCGATGGGAGCGACTGTATCGGTCTTGGTGAAAGGGTGCGCATAGCCGTGACAACCCGCGCTGGCGCAGCTCACTTTGTTCGACGCCAGCTCCGCCTCCAGCGAGCCGTGATCCGGTACCCTGCGCCAGTCGTGCAGCGTGGTCGTGTGGCACTGCCGGCAGTTGGTGTTGTCGTAAGGCTTGAGCAGATGGATGGCGTGCTTGGACTCTTCGAGCGTCATCTGGCGGTAACCGCCAAGCCAGTACTCGTAGACGTGACGCATGCCGCCCGCCTTGGTCATGACGTAGCCGAACATCCCGTAATCAGCGTGGCAAACGTAGCAACTGCGGTCACCAAAGAAGGGGTTTCGCGAGTGGCGCGCCGAAAGCGACTGTGCCTTGGGATCGGAAGTATTCTCGAAGTACGGACCCATGACGTGGCACGAGCCGCAGAACTCACGATGCGTCGTCGCCTCCATACCAGTGACCGTCGAGGAAGCGGCAGCGATGGCGGGAAAGACTCCTAGTCCGAGCAGCAACCAGAGCTTGGTGCGCACGTCGAGGGCCGGCTTCTTGACCAAATGACGAACCAGAATCGCGGCGGCTATCGCAGCGCTGACTAGGGCCACGACACCGAGCCACGTGGTTGCTGGGGCCACGGCGTCGCATTCTGGAGGGGGTCGATGAGTCGTCGCAAGCCCTTCCAAGTAGGTCGGACAATCAAAACTTGCGCTCGCGCAAACTTTGCGCTGACGCCTGCACCGTCTGCGCGCACGGACGAATCAATTAGGACCTTGAGAGAGCCCTACAGAAACGGTAGTGGAGGCGTCTGGGGAAACGGCCGGCTTTTGCGAGTGGGCACGAAGAATGCTTTGACCGCAGCTACCTCGCCGCCGACTCGCCGAGGCAGCCATTCACGCTCGGAGAACAAGATGCTCGGACGTCATCACTTCTACGGTCTGATTGTTTGTCTCGCGGCAGCCTTCGCGGCCTGCGGCGGTGATGACGGCAAGAACGGTGCGATGGGCCCGCCCGGTGCTCAGGGCCCCAAAGGCGATACCGGTGATACTGGCGACGAAGGCCCCGTGGGGCCCATCGGCCTCGAGGGTCCAGAGGGTCTCGAAGGTCCTGAGGGGCCGGCCGGCCCGGCGGGTCCCGGTGGCGGAGGCGGCGAAACCAGCATGGGTGGGGCCGGCTCGGGCGCGCTGAGCTCGGGCTGCCTTTCCCCCTGCCACGGCTTCACCGGCATCGTCGAGCAGTGGAAAACCAGCACCCACTTCGCAACCTATGTTGCCAATCTGGGCGGCGAGGAAGTGGATAGCTGGACCGGCACCAGCGCGTGCGGCAATTGCCATTCGATCGACGGGATCGAGCAGCGACTGGCGGGCAACGTCCGCTACACGGGGACGACCGGGCCACTCAACGTCACGCACGGGCAAGTCAACTATCTGAACAGCACCAGCAACAAAGTCGGCGAGTCTACCTACTTGGGCCACGCCAGCGTCGCGGTGGTTCACTGCACGACCTGCCACGAGGTCACCGAGGAGACCGATCCGCATCGGACGGGCAAGCCCTACACGCCCGGCTCTTTTCCACTCCGGGTCCCTACTGGTGCCGGCGAGCAAGCTTACGTCGAGAAGAGCTCGGCGGTCGGCGTGGTCGACGGAACAGGCACGGGTCCTTACGGCGTCGGAAACGCTTGCATGTGGTGCCACAAGTCGCGCAAGGACGTCACCAACTACATCATCACGGCGACCGCCACGAACGCGTTCACGAACACGCGCTTTGGCCCCCACGAGGGCCCGCAAGCCGACATCTACACCGGCAAGGGCGGCTACCACTACCAGGGCAAGACCTACGACAACTCGTCGCACCAAGCGTTCGAGACTGGATGCGTCAGGTGCCACATGCCCGGCACTGATTCGAACGAAGGCATCGGCAATCATTCATTTGCGGCGCAGTTGAGCTCCTGCAAGTCCGCGGGCTGTCACGTCAACGCAACCAGCTTCGACATCCTCGGCCAGCAGACGGACATGAAGGAAAGCCTGCGCGAGCTTCGCGAAGCGCTCAACACCCAGGGCTGGCTTACGCGCGACCTGGCCCCCTACGATCCTCTCACCGCAGGCCAGCTCGCTGACGAGAACTTTGCTGAGGACGTGTCGCGACCCGGCAACACCGGCCTGAGTGGCGATAAGGCCGGCGCCGTCTACAACTACCTACTCATGGCGCGGGGCGCGGCGGGCGGTGTTCACAATCCGCTCTACGTTCGCCAGCTCATCTACGACTCGTACTTTGCCGTCATGGGCGTTAGCCCGCCCAGCATGGTCGTGCGGCCCGCGCCGTAGCGCAGTCTAACCATTGGCACCTTACATGTCATGTCGGGTGATGAGCCCTTCGAGCTGCATGCCCAGATGCAACACGTGCTCGACACCTGCCTCGAGCGCATTCGTCGTATCCAGCGCGACGCACGTGAAGTCGGCAAAGTCGGCGAACGGCCGCGCTGGCCGGTCATTGTGCTCAGAACACCGAAGGGCTTCACCGGACCGCGAGAAGTCGACGGCAAGCTCGTCGAAGGCACGTTCCGGTCGCACCAAGTCCCGGTGGCCGACGTGCGCAACAACTCCGCACCTCGCCATTCTGGAACAGTGGTTGCGAAGTTATCGACCTCACGAGCTGTTCGACGCGCAAGGGCGGCTATCGCCTCGACTGGCCGAGCTGGCTCCGCGTGGGCCACGCCGGTCTGGCAATGGGGCAAGCACGGGCGGGGGGCGGACGCCCGACATCGTGCTGGCCTGCGCCGGCGACACCGCGACTCAAGAGACTCTGGCGGCGGCCGCTTGGCTGCGCCAGCATGCGCCCCAACTCGCAGTGCGGGTCGTCAATGTCGTCGATCTGATGACGCTAGCCCCACCGGACGCTCATCCGCATGGCATGAGCGACGAGCGTTTCGCGGAGCTTTTCACCGAAGACACGCACGTGATTTTCGCCTTTCACGGCTACGCAGGCGCGGTTCACCAACTCCTACATGGGCGAGCTCGACCACTTGCTGAATCACGAAGCAGGCCTGAAGGCGCTGGCGGGCAGCGCCGAGGTGTCCGAGCTCTTGGCACGTGCGGCCTCCCAAGATACGGCAGCGCTTTCGGCGCTCGAGCTCTTCGCCTATGCGATCAAAAAGCAGATCGGCGCGTATTTCGCCGCCCTGGAAGGCCTCGACTGCCTGGTCTTCAAGGGCGGCATCGGCGATGCACGCGCCCCTGGTGCGCGCCCTCAGCTGCCAGGGCTTGGAGGCGCTCGGCATTAATCGGTTGGCACGCGCAAGGCTTGCGCGCGCACGCAAGGGCTGCGGCGCTCGGGCTCTCTTTTCAGCCTCCGCGACGTGTCAAACGGTTGGCTCGTCCTTTGCTTGGGGATTGGATTCGAGACACATGGCCCCCCAAGTCATTCTGGTTCCGGTCGACTACTCTGACTGCTCACGCGCGGCCCTACGCTTTGCCGTGGACCTCGCGCAGCGGTACCAAGCGTCACTCGACGTCGTGCACGTCTGGGATCGGCCCAGCTACATCTCGGACCTGATGCTGACGACGACCGAGGTAATGCCGCGTCAGTCGCTTTTCCACCTGATCAACGAGAATGCCCAGCGCGACCTCGACCAATTCTTGAAGGGCACCGAGCTGCCCCAGGGCATGACCGCCACTGGACGCCTGCTGAGCGGTGATCCGGCGTCAGCGCTGCTCCAGGAAATCAAGCAAGGTCACCATCGTCTGGTCGTAGTTGGAACGCACGGCCGAACCGGCCTATCTCGCGTTCTGCTGGGTTCGGTCGCGGAGAAGCTGGTCCGGCTTTCGCCGGTCCCGGTGTTGGTCGTGCCCGACGACACCGCGCAGCAGCAGCGCCGCTAGGTGTCCACCATGGCACTAGCCTTCCTGAAATCCAGCGTTGGACGTCTGCCCTCGCAGCGCATCCGCCTCCTCGTCAAGGAGCTGGGCTCCTCCGTCCTCACCAGCGGAGGCTCAAGTGAAGTCGACGAGACGCTGGTGCTCGCTCAGTTGCAGCGCGAGCACCCGGCGGCTTTCGCGCGGCGTGTCCTCGATCGCCTGGCCGCTTTGGAGCGCTCCGGCCGCTGCATAGCCTCAGCAATGGTGCAGGCAAACGGCCGCCACGACGCTGCCACTATCTCTGCCCGGCAATCGCTCGTCTTGGCGATCGCCCGCCACGCGCGCACGCACGGCAGCGCCGCCGAGCTGCTACTGGATGCGCCGGCCAAAGCGGACGGGCAGGCGCGCCAAGAGCTGATCGGCCTGGTCGACCAGCTCCTATCCTCCACCCAAGGCGAACCGCTACCGGTGCGGTTGTGCTTCGGCGCCAGCCCACAGCCGGAGCCGAAGAGCGGCGTGCATTGGCGCGTCCTCGAGGAACCATCATGACTACCACCACCTCGCACATCGACGTCACTTTCCCCGGCGGGAAGCGGGTCGACGCAGCGTTGGCCGACCAGGTCGTCGTTCACACCGATCAGTCCCAAAAGCACGGGGGGGACGGGAGCGCCGCCGAACCGTTCGACTTGTTCCTGGCTTCGCTGGCGACTTGCGCCGGCCTCTACGTCCTCGTCTTCTGCCAAACGCGAGGGATTCCGACCGACCGCCTCACGCTGGCTCAGGACCAGATCTACGAGGACGGCAAGCTGCGGCGCATCAAGCTGAGCATCCTGCTACCACCAGAGTTTCCCGAGAAGTACGTGGACGCGGTGCGTGCTGCCGCGAGCGGCTGCCGCGTCAAGAAAACGCTGGCTGATCCGCCCGAGCTCGAGGTAGTGGCGGTTCCATCGACTGTCCCCGCCGCTGTTCCTGCCTAGCGGCCAGGAGCGCGAGCCCGCACATTGCGATCACCAGGAGATTCCAGAGCGCGAAGGCGATCAGCCCCGCCGAGGCTGTCCGAGAGATACGAGACGTCCAGCAAGGCGCCGGTCTCGAGCACGGCCTGCACCACGCTTTTACCGGCCGGCGTCAGGCCGACGGGACGTTCAGGGCCGCTCGGTACGGCAGAGGTGGCCAGGGCACTGTCGTGCTTGCCGACCAGAGCAAAGACGGTCACGCCACGTGCCTGCCAAGTGGCAACGGCGGCGGGATCGTCGGCCAACACGTCCGGCGCATCGAGCTTGAACCATGTGGCGATGCGGGTGGGGGATGCAGCGCAACCTCGCGCATCAAACACCTGAAACGTTCCGAGAGCGTGAGGCAGCCTGCCAAGATCCAGAACGGACGCATGGCTGGCTCCGTCGCAAGCAGTATGCCAGCGTTGGCTACTCGCAGTCACGCGACGACGGGCACCCCTGCCCGAGCTCAACGCAAGGTCTGCCGACAGGCGACGCGTGCGGCGCACATTCTGCGCTCTCATCCCCAAAACGCAGCGCTTTCCCGTGCGGCGCCCCAACGGCACGAGCAATGCAAAGCCCTGGAGGCAATGGCCAAAATCGTGAGCTATGCCATTCCTTTCGAAGACATCGAGCTCGCCGATATCGCCGAGGTGGGAGGGAAGAACGCTTCCCTCGGTGAGCTGACCCGAGCCCTCGGCTCCCAAGGTATCGCGGTACCGCGCGGCTTCGCCCTGAGTGCCCGCGCGTTCCGCGAGCACCTCGCGAGCACAGGACTGCCCGAGCACATCTATCCCGCTCTTGCTGCCTTGGATACGACCGACATCGAGGCGCTTTCCAAGCTGGGCCATGCCATCCGAGAGCAGGTGCGGCGGGGACAGCTCCCGGCCGCGGTCGAGAAGGATCTGGTCGAGGCTTACCTCGCGCTTTCCCGCATCTATGGAGAGGAAGCCACGGACGTCGCGGTGCGCTCGAGTGCGACCGCCGAGGATCTGCCAACGGCCTCGTTCGCAGGTCAACAGGAGTCCTATCTCAACGTGCGTGGCGTGCCGGCCCTGCTGGAGGCGGTCCGCAACTGCATGGCTTCGCTCTTCACCGACCGCGCCGTCGCCTATCGCGCCGAGCGCGGCTTCGATCACCGCCAGGTGGCGCTCTCGGTCGGCGTGCAAAAGATGGTGCGCAGCGATATGGCCTCGGCCGGTGTGATCTTCACGCTCGATACCGAAAGCGGCTCGCCCGACGTGGTGATCATCACCAGCTCGTGGGGCCTCGGCGAGAGCGTGGTCAAGGGTCGCGTCAATCCTGATGAGTTCTGGGTCCACAAGCCGACTTTCAACCAAGGCTTCGCCTCGATCATCCGCCGCGAAACCGGCGACAAGGCCGTCACGCTCGTGTATGGCCCCGATGGATCCACGCAGGAGCGACCAACCGAAGCGTGCCTAACCGACGTCCTCAGTCTGAAGGACGCGGACGTCGTGGCCCTGACGCGCTCGGCCCTGCGCATCGAAAGGCACTACTCGATGAAGGCCGGCAAACCCACGCCCATGGATATCGAATGGGCCAAAGATGGGCCCACCGGCGACCTCTACATCGTCCAGGCACGACCCGAGACCGTGCATGCGCAGCGTGCAGCACAGCTCGAGCTGTTCACGCTCAAGGGCAAGGGACTCACCAGGACACAAGGCAAGAGCGTCGGGTCGAAGATCGGGACCGGCAGCGTACGTGTCATCCGCGGGGCCTCGGAGCTCTCGACGTTCAAGTCCGGGGAGGTCTTGGTAGCACCGATGACTGATCCGGATTGGGAGCCGGTGCTGCGCCGCGCCGCAGCCATCGTGACCGATCAAGGCGGGCGGACGTGCCACGCCGCCATCATCTCGCGCGAGCTGGGCATTCCGTGCGTGGTCGGGACGCACGACGCAACCAAGGTCCTCCAAACCGGAGAAACGGTCACGGTATCGTGCGTCGAGGGCGACGAGGGCCGCGTCTACGCCGGTGAAGTCGCCTTCGAGCGCCGCGCGATCGATCCGCTGACACTGCCGACTCCCTGCGTTCCCGTCATGCTCAATGTCGCCAATCCCCAAAGCGCCTTTGGGCTCGGACGCTTGCCGAGCGCCGGAGTCGGCTTGCTGCGCGTGGAATTCGTCGTGGGCAGTCAAATCGGCATCCACCCCATGGCGATCGTCCACCCCGAGCTGGTCAAGAATCCTGACGAGCTATCCGCCATCTTGCGACAGATTGGCGATCTGCAAACACCCGCCGCCTACTTCGTCGAGCGCATGGCGTCAGGCATCGCCCAGATTGCTGCTGCGTTCTACCCGCGTGACGTGATTGTCCGCTTCTCGGACTTCAAGAGCAACGAGTACGCCAGCTTGCTCGGCGGTTCGAGCTTCGAGCAGTCGGAAGACAATCCGATGATTGGCTTTCGAGGCGCATCTCGCTACTACCACACTCGTTACCGCGCGGGCTTCGCCCTGGAGTGCCAGGCCATCGAACGCGTGCGCGATGTGATGGGCCTGCGCAACGTCAAGGTGATGGTGCCGTTCTGCCGCACGCTTCAAGAGGCCCACAACGTGCTCGACGAGATGGCGCGCAATGGGCTACGGCGCGGCGACCACGGGCTCGAAGTCTACGTGATGTGCGAGATTCCGAGCAACGTCGTGCTAGCCGACGAGTTCGCCGAGCTGTTCGACGGCTTCTCGATTGGGTCAAACGACTTGACCCAGCTGACTCTGGGCATCGATCGCGACTCCGCCACCCTTGCTCCGCTCTTCAACGAGCAAGATCCGGCCGTTCTGAGGTCGATTCAAACGGTGGTCGATGCGGCGCACCGGCATGGCCGCAAGGTCGGCATCTGTGGGCAGGCGCCCAGCGACCACCCCGAGTTTGCACGATTCCTCGCGGACATCGGCATCGACACCATTTCGGTGACCAGCGATGCCCTGCCCGCGGTCTGTGAGGTCTTGAAGATCGCAAACACGAACCACCACGCCGCTGAATGAACACGGGAGGTCCAACGATGCTCGAGGGCTTGATTCCGACTCCACGTTCGGTCGAGGTGGACCGCGTCAACGTAGCAGCTCCACCAGAGCAGGTCTGGCAGCTGCTACGCCACGGCGATCTCAACCGTTCGCCGCTGATTCAGGCGCTCTTCTGGCTCAGGGCCGTGCCCGATCGACTGCGTAGCAAACACGAGGCGACATCTCTACGCATCGACGATCTCAAGTCGACCCCGACATGCCTGGTTTCCAGGTGTTGGCCGAATCGCCGCCGCATGAGTTTGCCGTAGGCGCGATCGGCAAGGTCTGGCAGCCCAACATCCAATTCGAGCACGTGGCTGACAGAGCCGAGTTTGCAGCCTTTCAGCGTCCGGGCTTCGTGAAGGTCGCGTGGTCGCTGCGTGTGTTGCCCTACGGCGAACGCTATTCGCGCGTGGAGCTGGAGGTGCGTATCGCAGAAGTGGAGCGCGGACGCTATTTCATAGCCCACGCTCCCGCTGACGGCTTGTCACGGGCCGCGGGCAAGCCTTGGGCGGCGGTCAGCTGGCTGTTCATGCTCGAGCCACGGCCGAACGGGCGCTGCCGGCTGATCAGCCGCTACCGCCTGGTGTGCTCGGCCGATCTCGCCACACGGTTGAGCCTGGGGCCAACCTTGGTCGAACCGATCAGCTTCGCAATGGATCGCCGCTTGCTACTAGGCATCAAGGAACGTGTGGAGCGCGAGGCAAAGCACGCGCTGGCTCGAGCAGTCCGAACCCCTAGCCGTTCGGTTTGAAGAGTTGCTCGAGAGCCTCGAGCAGCTCCTCCACTTTGACCGGTTTGGTCAGGTAGCGATAGAAGCCGGCGTCGGCCAGGCGCTTGCGATCACCGAGCATCGCAGCTGCCGTGAGCGCGATCACCGGAATGTGCTGCGTCTCCGGCCACTCGTGCAGGCGACGGGTCGCATCGTAGCCGCTCATGCCTGGTAGATTGATGTCCATGATCACCGCGTGCGGCTGAGTGTCCCGTACGACCTCGATGCCGACCTCGGCGTTCGGCACCGTAGTCAGCTCCACGCTCGGCAGCTCGTCCATGACCGCCTCCATGAAGGCGATGTTCGACGGATTGTCCTCGATATAGACGACTCGAAACACGCTACCGGTTTCGCTCGAAAGCGCAGAACCGACGGCCGCAGGCGCTGGAGTAAGCGATCGCCCCGCCTGGCCTCGGATATACAGCGGCAGCTCGACCCAAAACACCGAGCCCGCCCCGGGTCTGCTTTCAAAGCCGACCCTTCCAGCCATCAGCTCCGCCAACCGGCGCGTGATCGAGAGCCCGATGCCGGTGCCCTCGATCGGACCAGCCTCCTGGCCAGCGCGCTGAAAGGGTTGAAAGATCTTGTCCTGCTTGTCGAGAGGAATGCCGATACCGTCGTCGCTGATGGTCACTCGGACATGCGTGTCGCCAGCGCTCCCGGCCCGAACCTCGGCCTTGCCTCCGGGCCGCCCGTACTTGATCGCGTTGGACCCGAAGTTGATGAGGATCTGTTTGAAACGCGTTCGGTCGGCCTTGACCGGGGCGAGCCCCGCGGGCGGCTCGTGGACCGTCAGCTCAATCCCGGCTCGCGTCGCTATCGGCTCCAGCGTTTGCCGCAACTCGTCCAGCACCTCCGCGACGCCCACCGGCTCGGGCGATATCATGACGTGACCCGCCTCGATACGTGACAAGTCGAGGATGTCGTCGATGAGCCTGAGCAGGTGCTCGCCGCCCTGCAGGACGTACCCCAGCTTCTCCTGCTGCGACTCCGAGAGCGGCGTGCGCTTGTCGCGTTGCAAGAGCTGAGCGAACCCCAAGATCGCGTTCATCGGTGTGCGCAGCTCGTGGCTCATCGACGACAGAAATTCGCTCTTGGCGGAGCTGGCCGCTTCGGCCTCGGCGCGCGCGTAGCGCAGCGCCGCCTCGTGCTCGACGTCGTCGCTAATGTCAATGGCGGTGGAGACGATGCCGCCTTCGAGCGTGCGACGGTTCGTGAGACGCAGCGTGGCACCGTTGCTGAGGCGCAAGTCAATGGTGCCTTGAGGATCGGCGTGATAGTCGAGCAGACGCTGCTTCAAGTCAGGCGAGCCGTCTGTGGCGACGAACAGGCCGCGCTGGACGGAAGCATCGATCAGGTCTGCGTAGCTGGTCCCAATGAGGGGTCCCGGAACAACAGAGGCAAATAGCTCGCGACAAGCGCTGTTGCACATGATCAGCCGGTTGCTGCCGTCGTAGAGCGAGAGGGCGCCGTGAAAGCTCTCGACCGCGCTGAAAAGGCGCTCGCTCGCTAGCTTGGCCGCGGCCTCAGCCTGACGCCGTTCGGTGATGTCCCGAATCGCGCTGGAGATGAGGGTGCCGTCCTCGGTCTCGATCGGGCTCAGGCTGATCTCGACCGGAAACTCGCTGCCGTCCTTGCGCACTCCGAACAGCTCCAGACCCGAGCCCATGCCACGTGCCTTGGGGTCTCGAATGTAGCCGTCGCGATGAGCAACGTGTCGACCTTGAAAACGTTGGGGCACCAGCCGTTCCACCGGTTCGCCGAGCAGGTCATCACGGCCGTAGCCGAATAGCCGTTCCGCCTGCGCATTGACCAGCACGATGTGTCCGTCCGGACCAGCGATCACCATGGCATCGGGTGCCGCTTCGAGCAGGGCTCGGAACTTCTGCTCGGCGCGGCGCCGCAGCGTCACGTCACGGATCGCGCTCGAGACCAGAGTCCGGCCCTCGACCTGGATGGGGCTCAGGCTGATCTCGATCGGGAATTCGCTCCCGTCCTTGCGGCGACCGAAAAGCGAGAGGCCCGACCCCATCGGCCTCAACTTGGGCGAGTTGATGAAGCCCTGCCGATGACCCACGTGGCTCGACCGGTAGCGCTCCGGAATCAAGATCTCGATGGCTTGACCGAGCAGCTCGGCGCGCGCATAGCCGAACAGGTTCTCCGCCTGCATGTTGACGATCGCGATGCGACCGTCGTCGGCGACGACCACCATCGCGTCGGGCGCCGCGTCGATCAATTGACGAAACACCTGGTCGGTCACGCTCGCGGCCAGCTCATGGGGCATGCGGCAACCTGATGCAGAAAACGGTGCCCGGCTGGGCGTCCTCGACGTAGATGCGCCCGCCATGGGCTTCGATGGCCAGGCGACAAAACGTGAGACCCAGCCCGCGGCCAGTCCTGGGCGCTGTGCGATCCTTGTGCTCAAGCTGCACGAAGCGGTCGAAGATGCTCTCACGCATTTCGACTGGAACGCCGTGCCCCTGATCGGCGATGCGAAGCTCGATCTCCTCCGGATGACGTTGCGCTGTCACGCTGATCGTGCTGCCCTTGGGTGCGTAGCGCAGGGCGTTGTCCAAGAGATTTTCCAGCACGCGCCGAAGCAGGTCTTGATCGGCCAGGATGTCGACCGGCTCGACCTTCTCCAGCAGCGCTACCTCCTTGGCGCTGGCTCGGACCTGGATTCCCTCGAGCACCGTTTGGATCAGGTTGGCGAGCGCCAGCGGTGCCGGTGCCGTCGCTAGGGCGCCTTCCTCGCTCTTGCTGATATCCAGCAAGTTGAGAATCAGCCGCATCAGGCCCGCAACCTCCGTACGAATCGCATCGGCGGTCTCGCGCGCATCCGGCGGCAGCTTCTTGTCGCGTTGCAGCACCTGGGCCAAGAGGTCCACGGTGGAGACCGGGTTCTTCAAATCGTGCACCACGAAGGCTGTTAAGCGCTCCTTTTGGAGCTGCAAGCGCATCAGATCGTCGCGCTGCCGGCGCACCAGCTCGAAATACTCGCGATTGGCAACGTCCAACTGCCGCATCCTGAGGGCAGCTTGGACGCGCAGCACGAGCTCGGTCGTTTGAACCGGCTTGGTCAGAAAGTCGTCGCCGCCAGCCGCCAGCGCGGCCTCGAACGTGTCCACGTCGCGCGAAGCGGTGAGAAACACCACCGGCACTTCTTTCCCACCTGGAAGCGCACGCAGTCGCCGACAGGTCTCCGGACCGTCCATGCCCGGCATCCTCACGTCCAGGAGCACGCAATCAGGCTTCTTCGTGTCGAACAGGGCCAGGGCTTCCTCGCCACGCGAGGCCAGCAGCACTTCGAAATTCTCCATCTCGAGTGTCGCCTTGGCCAGCGCACGATTCTGCTCGTTGTCGTCGACTACCAGCACGCACGGGCAGCGTTGCGGGGGGCTCACCATAGAGGCACTGGGAGCCTAATCACGCCACCGCGCGCCGCCAAGGGAAAGCGGGTCCCTTTTTGGCGAGCTACGGGCGAATCGCGACCTTCAACACGCCGTCGCGCTGGTTGCCAAAGAGCTCGTACGCTTCCTCGATCTGATCCAGGCGGTAGGTATGCGTTAGAAGAGCCCTGCTGGAGAAACGACCGCTCTTGACCACGTTCATTAGGCGCCGCATGCGTTCCTTGCCGCCGGGGCACAGACTGGTGACAAGGGTGTGGTCTCCGAGGCCCGCGGCAAAGGCGTCGAGCGGGACCGTGAGGTGCCCTGAGTAGACTCCCAGGCTGGACAACGTCCCGCCCGGCCGCACGCAGCGCAGCGCAGACTCGAAGGTAACCTGCTGTCCCAACGCCTCGATCGCAACATCAGCGCCACCGCCGGTGAGACGCTTGACCTCGGCGACCACATCTTGCTCCGCCGAGTTGATCAGAATGTCAGCGCCCATGCTGCGCGCCACTTCAAGACGAGCCGGAATGCGATCCACCGCAATGATCAGCGAAGCGCCAGAGAGCTTCGCGCCAGCGGTAGCACAAAGGCCGATGGGGCCCTGGGCAAACACCACGACCGCATCGCCGATCCGGACACGCCCGCGCTCCACCGCGGAAAAACCGGTGGACATGATATCGGGGCACATCAAGACGTCCTCGTCACTGAGACCGTCAGGGATCTTGGCCAAGTTGGCCTGAGCATTGGGCACGAGTACGTATTGGGCCTGGCAGCCATTGATGGTGTTTCCGAAGCGCCAGCCGCCAAGCGCCTCGTAGCTTTCGGAACCGTGCCCGCACTGCGATGGGCTCCCCGAGAGGCAAGCTCGACACTGGCCGCAGGGTGTGATGGCTCCGACGATGACCCGGTCGCCCGGCGCGTAGCCGACGACACCGGGGCCAACTGCGTCAATGACACCAACCGGTTCGTGACCGACGGTCAGCCCCTGCTTCACCGGATACTCGCCGCGCAGGATGTGCACGTCGGTGCCACAGATGGTGGTCAGGGTGACGCGAATCAGCGCCTCGCCTATGCCCGGAACGGGCTTGGGTACCTCTCGAAGCGAAATCTTGCCTTTGCCTTCGAAGACTGCTGCTTGCATCTTGGTCATGTTTCCTACACTCCAAACCGCAAACGTTGCGAGGGCCAGGCGGCTGACTGTCGCCCGGCCCTCACCTCCGGGCTCATGGAGTGGCAGAGCTACCCACGAACGCTTGAGCCCGCTTCTTGATCTCGGCGACCGTAGCCGGATCATCAGCCGACACGTTGATCGCGAAGCCATTGCCAGCCGACGTAACCTTGGCCTTCGCACCTTTGAGCACGAGCGGGCAGTAGCTCATTTCCGGCATCTCGTGTCCGACAGAAGAGGCACGCGCCAGGTGGCAGTCAGCGACTCGCTGAAGCCATTCGGCAGTCATGCCTGGCGTCGCCCGGAACACGATCGTCGCGCCAACTTCCTTTTGCGTCGTTGCCTTGCCGGACTTGACGGTTTCGGTCAGTGGGGAGACCGACTGAATGTCCTCCCGATGATAGAACGGGCTGATGTCCCGATCCTCATTCGAGATCCCTGCACAAGCGCGCGCTTCAGCATCGGTGAGAGCAGCGGCCGCAGCTCGATGCTTCTGCGCCAGCTCTTGATGGCGTTTGGCGTCGTCAGCGTGCTGCGCTGTCGGGTTGGTAACGGAAGTCCAGCATCCGCCTTTGCCCTGGCAATTCTCCTTCGTAACGGCGGCACTGGGGTCGTGCTGATCTGCATGCCCCGCGGCAGCAGATTCCTCGTGCGCAGCCATGGATTCGTGCTGCGCCGTGCTCGCATCGTGCGGCTGGGTGCCAGGGTCGGCAGCGCAGCCGAGCCCCCAAGCGGCAAAACCAATGGTCAAGAGGACGTTTAGGTACTTCATGTGAGTGGCTCCTTCACGAGGACGATCAACGGTGCAAGACGCGGGTCGTGTCCGTCGAATCAATGCTCTTTGGGGTGGGACTTCGTGATTCCGTCACGCACGCCTTGGGGCCAGCGAGCACGAGCAAAATCTCGATTGGGGGTCAGGGGGACCCGCAATCAAACCTCGTCAGAGCAACGCGTGTGCCATTGTGGGCAGACTCGGTAAAATCCGCGGAAAGGACGGGTGCCAGGCGAAGCTTCTGCGATCGCGCTGACTGAACGCGCAAAACTGGCGCTGCCGGCGCAAACCCTGCGGGCAGGGTAGGTCCCTCTTAGGTCACGAGTCACGATCTGCTGATGCCCCGAGGTCACGCCCACGGCAGCAGAACAGCGAACGAGACGGCGCTGCCAGTCGCATGCAGCAAGCGGACTGAACGGCTCATGGTGGTCCCGGTATTGCAAGGCAGCGCGGGCAACCAGCGGTTCCCATGAAAGCATTCCTTCGGAAGCACGCATACCGTTGGCGAAAGCCAAAGTCGGTCGCGCGTATGGTGATGGGCTCTGCGTTGTTGGTGCTGGTCTTGCTGAGCTCGCGGCCTGCCGTGGCGGCCGACCCGGCGCTCGATGCCTTCGTGGCCGAGGTGCTGGCGCGCAATCCAGGGCTGAAGGCGCGCGCGCTCGAGCGCGACAGCGTGCGGCGCGACGCTATCGCCGAGGGGCTGCTTCCCGATCCCGAGGTCGCGGTCATGCTCGACCGCGTTCCCGAACAGATGGGCGGAGAGATGCCGATGGTCCGCTACCAGGTGAGCCAGATGCTGCCCTGGCCCGGGAAACTGGATCTGATGGAGCAGGCAGTCCTGCGGCGAGCAGACGGCAAAGCCGCGCTGCTCCTGGCCCGCCAGGTCGAGCTCGTGCGGGAGGCCAAGCGCGCGTACTTCATGCTGGCCATGAACGCGGGCCTGCGTCAGATAAACCGCGCGAGCCACGGCTTGCTCACCACCGTGGTCAACGCCGCGCTAGCCCGCTATGGGGCTGGCGTCGGGGGCCACCATGAAGTGGTTCGGGCGGAAGTCGAGCGCAACGCCCTCGACATCGAGGCCGTGGACTTGGAGGGCGAACGGACCTCCACCGTCGCCATGATGAACGCGCTCCGCAACACCGCTGCCGAAGCGCCTATGGCCGATCCGCCCTTGCCGTCCGCCAGCGAGCAGTCTCGCCGGCCGACGCTCGCCGAGCTGATGCGGTTGGCCGAGGCGCGTCGCCCCGAGCTCGGTGCGATGCGAGCCATGCAGCGCGAAGAGTCCACCATGGCGCAGCTGGCGAGACGTGAGCGCTACCCCGATTTTATGACGTCCGTTTGGTACAATCAAATGCTCGGCGCGCCGGATAGTGCGGGAGTCATGGTTGGCGTCACCATCCCGCTCTTCAACGTCAAGCGTCAGAATCGCCGCGCCGAAGCGTCGGTCCTTCGCGCCGCGAGCGCCGCCAGCGCCGGCGGTGCGATGCGGGCGATGATTCGTTTCGAGGTTGCGGACAGCCTTCGCCGCCTGGACACGGCCGGCCGCTCGCTCGATTTGATCGTGACGGTGGCCGTGCCGCGCGCCGAACAAAGCTTTGCCTCGTCCTTGAGCGGTTTTTCTACAGGAACGGTCGATATGGTGGGAGTGCTCGAGGCGTGGCGCGCGCTGCAGAGCGTTGAACGAGCACGTGTGGAGATGCTGGTGGCCCGCGCTTTGGCAGTCGCCGACATCGAGCGCGCCGTCGCTGGACCGATCCAGAGGCCTTTGCCATGAAAACGTGTGCTGTCACGCTGCTGCTGCTGAGCTCGGCAATGGCCTGCCAAGGCCCGCCCGGGACGGGCGACGAGCACGAGGGTCACGCTGGTGGCGTCAAGGAGGCGCCCTCGCCGAGCGGTCACCGGCATGAGGCCTCGGCCACGAACGCCATGCCGGCGCCCTCAGCGATGGCCGCGCCGGTCGGTTACGCCAAGCTCGACATCGATCCTGCGCGGGCTGCTGCCATGGGGTTGGCGACCGCGCCCGTCGAGCATCGAACTTTCCGGCGTTCCATCCGAACGGCTGGCATCGTGGGCCTGGACGAGATCCGCACGTCGCACGTGCACAGCAAGGTGCGCGGCTGGATCGAGACCGTGACCGCGAACTTCGTCGGCAAGAGCATCAAGGCCGGGACGCCGCTCTGCACGATCTACAGTCAGGAAGTCTACGCGGCGCAGCTCGAGTTTCTTTCGGTGCTCGACCAGACCCCGGGGCGCTCCAGCGGCTCCGGCGCCTTTGCAGAGGCGGAGCGCAGCGCGACCGAGCGGCTCGTCGCTGCCGCGCGCCGGCGACTGTCGCTTTGGGACGTACCGGAATCGCAAGTTCGGCGGCTGGAGCAAAGCCGGCGGCCCGAGCGCACGTTCACGCTCGTCGCCCCGCGCTCGGGGATCATCGTTTCCAAGCAGGCCATCGCCGGGACGTTCATCGACCCGGGCACCGAGCTGTACGTGGTCTCCGACGTCACACACCTGTGGATGATCGCCGACGTTTACGCAGCGGACGTGCCGTGGCTGCGCCTGGGTGCTCCAGCTTCGCTCCGCGTCGAAGGGCTCGAAGCCGAGCCGATGCAGGCGACCGTCGGCTTCATGCCCCCGACCATCGATGAGGCGACTCGGACGCTGAAGGTGCGCTTCGAGCTCGACAACGAGGCCGGCCGCATTCGGCCGGGTGCGTTCGCGACGGTCGAGATGGGTATCGAGCTGGGCTCATCGCTCGCCCTGCCCGAGGGCTCGGTGATCCACACCGGAGATCGCGCGATCGTGTTCGTCGTGAGCGGCTCCCAGATCGAACCAAGGGCGGTCGATCTCGGACCGATCGCGGACGGCCACTATCGCGTGCGGCGTGGCGTGAGCGAGGGCGAACGAGTCGCGGTCGGCGCGCAATTCCTGATCGACTCGGAGAGCCGGCTGCGCGCCAGCAGCACGCCGGGAGCGCAGCAGGGCCATGTCGGACACTGAGGCCTCGTCGCCCGCAGCCAGCAAGCCTTCGCCCTTCCACCGTTCGAGTATCGTCTCGCGCATCATCGATTTCTGCGGAAAAAATCGGCTCTTCGTCTACCTTTTCGTCGCCTTTCTGACAGCGCTCGGCGCCTGGTCGGCGCGGCGCACGCCGCTGGATGCCCTGCCGGATCTCTCGGACACGCAGGTCATCATTTCAACGGAGTGGATGGGTCGAAATCCGACGCTGATCGAAGATCAGGTGACCTACCCCATCGCGACCACGTTCCTGGGCGCGCCGAAGGTGAAGACGGTGCGCGGCTTCACGATGTTCGGCATGTCGTTCGTCTACGTGATCTTCCAAGACGGGACCGACCTGTACTGGGCGCGTTCTCGCGTGGTCGAGTACCTTTCGAAAGTTCGCGAGAAGCTACCGGTCGGGGCAAATCCGCAGATTGGTCCCGACGCCACCAGCGTCGGTTGGGTCTATCAGTACGCGCTGGTCGATCGCAGCGGTAGGCATGATCTGCAGGAGCTTCGCAGCCTGCAAGACTGGTCGCTCCGCTACGAGCTTCAAAGCGTCGAAGGTGTCGCGGAAGTGGCGAGCGTCGGCGGGTTCGAGAAGCAATATCTGATCGAGATCGATCCGGTCCGCATGAAGGCCTTCAATCTTTCGGTCGGGCAAATCGCAGCCGCGGTGCGGGGCGCCAATGCGGAGGTCGGTGGGCGGGTGATCGAGCTCGCACAGCACGAATACGCACTGCGCGGCCGAGGCTATATCAGGCACAAGTCCGACATCGAGCAGGCTGTGCTCACCACTAACCAACGAGGCACTCCCGTCCGCATCGGCGATGTCGCGACCGTCTCGATTGGTGGAAATATTCGACGGGGCGTGGTCGACCTGGATGGCCAGGGAGAAGTGGTCGGCGGGGTGGTCGTGATGCGCTCGGGCGAAAACGCGCTCAATGTCATCCGGCGCGTCAAGAGCAAGCTCGCCGAAGTCGAGGCGTCGCTGCCCGAGGGCGTGAAGGTCGTACCGGTGTACGACCGGAGTCAGCTGATCTCCGATTCGGTGAAGACCCTCGGCTTGAATCTCTTGCAGATCCTGGCCGTGGTCGTGGCTGTCATCACGCTCTTCCTGTTTCACTTCCGCTCGGCGCTGGTGAGCGCCATCACGCTGCCGGTCGCGACCGTCGCGTCGTTCAGCGCCTTCTACTATCTGGACCTGACCATCAACATCATGTCGCTGGCGGGCATCATCCTCGCCCTCGGTGACATGGTCGATTCCGCCGTCGTACTCGTAGAAAACTCGCACAAGCGCATCGAAGAAGACGAACGCGCGGGGCGCAACACGCCCCGCCTCGAGCTCGTGGCGGGGCGCAACACGCCCCGCCTCGAGCTCGTACTTTCCGCGATGAAGGAGCTCGGTTCCCAGATGTTCGGGGCGCTGCTCGTGCTCACGGTGGCCTTCCTGCCCGTGTTCGCGCTGGAGGGCGAGGAAGGACGCTTGTTTCACCCGCTGGCGCTGGCCAAGACCTTCTCGATGGCATTTGCTGCCTTGTTCTCGATCACGCTCGTGCCCGCACTGGCAGTGACGTTCCTGAGGGGACACATCACGCCCGAAGCGAGGAACCCGATCAATCGCGTCTGCGTAAGCGCCTACCGGCCGATCTTGAGAGTGTGCCTGCGCTTCCGCTACGTGGTGGTCACGCTGGCTCTGCTCCTGGCGGGGTTGACCGTGATCCCGCTGCTGCGGCTTGGCTCCGAGTTCATGCCTCCGCTCTACGAAGGCGACCTCTTGTACATGCCGATCTCGGTTCCCGGCATTTCCATTCAGGAGGCGAAGCGGCTCCTCATCTGGCAGGACGCCGAGATCAAGAAAGTGCCTGAGGTGGAGCGCGTGTTCGGCAAGGCGGGACGAGCCGACACCTCTCTGGATCCTGCGCCGCTCTCGATGTTCGAGACCATCGTGCGCCTCAAGCCGAAGTCGGAGTGGCGAGCCGGCATGACCGAGCACGCGCTGATCGCCGAGCTCGAGCGGCGGGTGTCCATGCCCGGCATTCAGGGAGCTTGGACCATGCCGATCAAGGCCCGCATCGACATGCTGTCGACCGGCATTCGCACGCCGATTGGCGTCAAGGTCTTCGGCAAGGACCTACACGAGATCACCAAGATCAACGACCAGCTGGAGGCCGTACTGCGAACGGTTTCCGGCACGCGCAGCGTCTACGCGGAGCGTGAGCTCGGCGGCTTCTTTCTCGACTTCACGCCCGATCGCCAGGCAATTGCGCGCTACGGGCTCACCATGCGCGACGTGCTGGACGTCGTCGAGAGCTCGATAGGCGGCATGGACGTCGACACGACGTTCGAAGGTCGCGAACGTTACCGCATCAATGTTCGCTACCCGCGTGAGCTGCGTGACAATGTCGAGGCGCTGCGCAACGTGCTGGTTCCGATCTCGCCTCTGATCCCGCGGGAGCTACCCACGAGCGCAGCCAGGGCCGGCGGCATGCAGGGCGGTCCACAGGCTCCAATCGGCGGCGGGATGGCGTCGAGCTCGATGGCCGCCGGGATGGGAAAGTCCGCTCTTTCACCCTTGCTCGCTGGCTTGCCCTCGAGCGCTTCAGCCATGGCGGGCGGGGTAACCGCCGCTGCGTTACCGAGCAGCGACGAGTCGGACACGACGCAAGCCGCCTTCGTTCCGCTCGGGCAGCTCGCGCGCATCGAGACCGTGATGGGGCCGCCCATGATCAAGAGTGAGCTCGGACGCCTGACCGGCTGGGTCTACGTGGACCTGGAAGGCCGGGATGTCGGCGGCTACGTGGAGGACGCGAAAGCAGCTGTCGAGAGCTCGGTCAAATTGCCGGCTGGCTACAGCATCAAGTGGACGGGCCAGTACGAGCTGCTCGAACGAGTCCGGGCTCGCTTGGCGTTCATCTTGCCGCTCACTCTGGGCTTGGTGTTCATGATCCTTTACCTGAACTTTCGCGGAGTCGCGCAGTCGCTGCTGGTGATGCTCGGGGTTCCCTTCGCGGCCGTCGGAGCCGTTTGGCTGCTCTACGCGCTCGACTTCGACACTTCGATTGCGGTGTGGGTTGGAATGATCGCTCTACTCGGCGTAGCCGCCGAGACGACCAGCGTGATGATCGTCTACCTCGATCAAGCTTGGAAAGAGGGCCGGGCGAGCGGGGGCATCGCCAGTATCGAGTCCTTGATCGCCGCCTGTATCGACGCCGGCAGCAAACGCGTCAGGCCGCTCCTGATGACGGTCATGACCAACATTTTCGGACTCCTCCCGGTGCTGCTCGACGACGGTGTGGGCGCCGACGTGGCCAAACGGATTGCGGCGCCCATGTGGGGCGGCCTCGTTTCGCTCACCCTCCTCACGCTCCTGGTCGTTCCAGCGGTCTACGTCATCTGGCGCTCGGTCGCGCTCCGACGCCTTGGAGTGCCCGTCCCGGAGAAGCCTTAGATGCAAACCCTGCTGGAACCTTCCACCCCGCGCATTGCCTACTTTTCGATGGAGGTCGCGCTTGCCTCCTACTTGCCCACTTACTCGGGTGGTCTCGGCGTCTTGGCGGGAGACATGCTGCGAGCCGCGGCGGACCTGCGCCTGCCGATGGTGGGCGTCTCGCTAATCCATCGCAAGGGGTACCTCGACCAGGACCTCGATGCCGCTGGCAATCAGACGGAACGACCGGCGCCGTGGACACCGGACACCTGGACTACCGAGCTACCGGCGCGCGTCAGCATGCGTCTGGAAGACCGTGAGGTTTGGCTGCGTGCCTTTCGCTATGACGTGAAAGGCGCTCATGGCTACACGATCCCGGTGCTGCTGCTCGACACGGACCTGCCAGAGAACAGCCCCGAAGATCGCAGCCTGACCGACGTACTCTACGGCGGCGATGCCCGCTATCGGCTCATGCAAGAAGCCGTGCTCGGAATTGGGGGAGTGCGCATGCTGCGCGCCCTCGGCTACGGCCAGCTCGAGCGCTTTCACATGAACGAAGGCCACGCGGCACTCTTGGCCCTCGAGCTCGTCGACGAGTCCGCTCGCCAGGCAGGCCGGACCAGCATCGACGCCGTAGACATCGAACGAGCGCGCAAGCTGTGCGTCTTCACGACCCATACGCCGGTGTCGTCGGGTCATGATCAGTTCCCGATCGAGCTGGCCGAACGCGTGCTGGGACGCCCGGAGATCAAGCACATGAGCGAGATCTTCTGCTGTGACGGCGTACTGAACATGACGTTCCTGGCGCTCAATCTGAGCCACTACGTCAACGGGGTCGCCAAGCGCCATCAAGAGGTGTCCCAGCAGATGTTCGCGCGCTATCCGATCGACTCCATCACCAACGGCATCCACGCGGCCACCTGGGCCACGCCTGCATTTCAGGCGCTGTTCGATCGCTGGATTCCCGGCTGGCGGGAGGACAACCTCTCGTTGCGTTACGCGCTGAAAATATCGCGCCGTGACGTGCAGGCGGCGCACCTGGAGGCCAAACGCGCGCTGTTCGATCGCGTGCGCCACGATTCGGGCAAGGTCATGAACGAAGAGGTGTTCACGATGGGCTTCGGCCGTCGCGCCACGCCCTACAAGCGCGCCGGCCTGTTACTCAAGGACCCCGAACGTTTGCGCCGTCTCTCGCGCGAGCTGGGACCCATGCAGATCATCTACGCCGGCAAGGCGCACCCGCGTGACGAGGCGGGCAAGGAGCTCATTCGCGAGGTCGTAGCGGCCCTCGCCAGTCTCGGGCCCGATATCAGCGGCACCTATCTCGAAGACTACGACATGGACCTCGCCAAGCTGATGGTTTCGGGCGTTGACTTGTGGCTCAACACCCCCGAACCGCCGCTGGAGGCTTCGGGCACGAGCGGCATGAAAGCGGCAATCAACGGTGTCCCCAGCCTGAGCGTCCTGGACGGCTGGTGGCTCGAAGGCCACGTCGAGGGTGTCACCGGTTGGGCCATCGGCAAACCACGCAGCGGCCCCGACGGGGTCCGCGACGCCGAGGACCTTTACGAGCAACTGGAGCGCGTGATCCTTCCGCTCTTCTACGAACGGTCTGACGACTACGTCGACGTCATGCGCCACGCCATCGCGCTCACCGGTTCGTTTTTCAATACGCACCGCATGCTGCAGCAGTACCTGACCCGCGCGTACTTCTTGTGAGACTAACGCCGAGGACAGAGCGCGCTCATGCGCTCTTCACACCCAGTTGCTCGAGCAGGTCGTCCAAGTCGTCACCCGCGGCGGGCAAGCTCGGCAGCAGCGCGCCGACGTGACGCCGCACCCAATCGGGGGCCCTGCTGGTGTCGGGTTTGCTCGGACCCAAGCCGAAGAAGCGGCCCCATTCAATGCGCCGCTGCTCGCAGTACCGCGGGCCCAATCTATCGAAGTTCCAATCACGGAAGGCTTCAGCCATGCGCAAGGCCAGATCGTCGGCTTCATGCATGCCGACGTTGATGCTTTGGCCGCCCAAAGGCCCGGTGGCGTGTGCGGCGTCCCCCGCGAGCCAAACGCGACCTTCGCTGAAACGCGCGGCCAGTGCCGGATGAAACTCGGCGCTGCCGCTCCACTCGAAGTCGTCGACACCGCCCGCATACCAAGGCATGCGGTCCGAAAGCAACTGGCGCAGATGCGTCACCGCGGGCAGTTGCAGCGCTCCCGCTCCCACTTGAAAACTGAAGCGCGATACGCTCCCCTGCAACGGGTAGACGCTGGAACGGTAGCCTCCCGAAAAGACCAGGTGCGCCTCGTCGCCGGCACGTTGATCGGCCGCGTCGAAGAAGGCATAGATCTCGCGCGCGCCATGCTGCACCATTTCGATACCCAGGGCGCGCCGCACCGTGGATCGAATGCCGTCCGCAGCCACGACGAAGTCCACCTCGAAGGTCTGGCTCGCGACGTCCAGCCACTCGGTCTTGAATCCCGGACCCTCGACGCTTTCTCGCCTCACGAGCTCGACCCTGGCGCGGGCCGGATCCTGCTCGATGGCGACCAGGCGCGTCTTCCATTCGACCTCCACGCCGAGGGTCGACAGCCGATGCACCAGCGCCTGACGCAGCACGTCCTGAGGCAGTGTCAGAACCCCAGGCGATATCGGCTCTGCGGCGGGCAAGCTCAGCACCGCACGACGCATTTCGTCCGCGTAAATGGCCAAGTGCCTGATGGCGCGACCACGCCATTCGAGCGGTGCGGTCATCCCCAGCGAGCTCAGCAATCGCAGCGTCCTTGGATGGATCACGACCGGATAGGTCCGCTTGCTGGTTTCGGTTTGCTCGTCGACGATACGCACGTCCACGCCTTGCTCGCGCAACCGGATGGCTGCCACGAGCCCGACGGGGCCCGCACCTATGACGAGCACCGGAGTTCGTCCCAAAGGCTGGCCGGCGGTTCTCATGTAAGACCTTTCTGCAGGAAGCACGCCAGTCGAAACCCTTCAGTTCGGAGCAACGCGTAAGCCTGGACGCGCAACGACTGCGCTGTCAGATGCGGCACACCGCAACACGTGCGCGCTGGCGTCGGCTCCAACCCGCTGTTGCGGCAGCGCTTACGTGCCGGTCAGGCTCAACGCGCCCCGGCGCTCCAGGGTTTCGAGGATGTGCCGAGGAGTATGCCAGCTGAGGTCTTCCGCGAGCTCCAGCCGCGAAGCAACCCCGGGCAACTTATCGCCCAGCATCCTGTCGCAGGATGCCCAACATGTGGGGCTCGACCGCCAGCACCAGCCGACTTGCGCTCTCGCGGGCCACCAGCTGTTTCGTCGTAAGCGCAATGCGCTTGGCGAAACGCCTCTCAGCCTCCTCGCGATGACGCTCGCGGTGGTCATCATATTCGAAGTTGGCACCGTGCGGACTGCGATTGGTTCCGCTTCGGGTGCTCGAGAACAGCTCGTTGCCGGTCAGCTCACCCTGAGGGTCGGTCAGGTCCTCGAGCTCTTGCAGCTCGACCAAAGCGGTACCCACGAACGCTCCGCTGGTGTGGCCGTAATGAACAGCCGGGCTCGCGCTCGATCGGCGACGATGACGCAGGTCTTCAGCATGGCTTGCTCCTGCGAGGTCGTTTGCAAATGACACACCAACGCTTGCGAGGCGTGGGCCGACGTCCGTCCAGCACAACGCGAAGGCAGATCTTGCGCAACACCGCGGCGAGGAGCGCAACGCTTGCGCCTCCGCGCGGGAAATTCGTCGTATGCGCAGGCTGGCCCGCTCGTTGCTTACGACTCGTGACATGTCGTACAAACAGCTCAAATTCAATTCCGAGGCGCGCGAAAAGGTACTGCGCGGAGCCAGCACGCTTGCGGATGCCGTGCGTGTCACGCTCGGTCCCAAGTCGAAGTCGGTCCTGATCGCCAAGAAATGGGGAACACCGATCGTGTGCAACGACGGCGTGACGATCGCCAAGGAGGTCGAGCTCAAAGACCCCGAAGAAAACCTCGGTGCACAGATGATTCGACAGGCCGCCGAGCGCACAGGCGACGCAGTCGGCGACGGAACGACTACCTCCGCGTTGCTGGCACACGCCATCCTGAGCGAGGGCCTACGCAACGTCGCGGCCGGTGCCAGCGCCATCGACCTGAAGCGCGGCTTGGAGCGAGGACTGAAAGTCGCCGTTGCGAGCTTGAAAGCTGTGTCACGACCGGTTACCAGCAAGCGCGAAAAGGCGCAGATCGCGACGGTCTCGGCTCACAATGATGAAACGATGGGTGAATTGGTAGCCCAAGCGGTGGAGCGCGTCGGTGATGAAGGCGTCGTGTCGGTCGAAGAGGCCAAGACCGCCGGACAGCTGGTTCCAAAGCGCCGTCGATGATGCGGGTCTGTGGGCCGGTTTCGATGCCGATGCGACGGCACCGCTCCGGAGCATCGCAAAGGCACGCGCCGAAGTGCTCTTGATCCACGGCGACTCCGATACGCAGGTGCCGATTCGACACAGTCAGAGCTTGGCGCAAGCCAGCACGGGGCGTGCCCGATTGGTCGTTGTCGCCGGCGGCACACACGACGCGATGCCCATCGACGCCTCGCACGTCGTTCGCGATCGAACGGTCGCCTGGTTCGACAGCAGCCTTGTAGCACCGCAGCACTAGTGCCCTATTGGCGCAAGCCATGCGTACTCCGCCATGAGCGCGCAGTACTTGCGCCCACCCGCCCTGCTGCTGGCCCTTCATCGAGCAATCGCGAGAAGAAACAAGAGCCCACAGGTGCGGTATGAGCCTTGCTTATCAAGGCCGCCGAACTCAAGCGCTTGCCGCCGAGAGAGGAGCTCAGATGAACACCTTCAAACACATCCTGGTACCGACCGATTTCGGACCAGCGTCTGCAGAAGCCGTAGAGCTGGCGGTCACGTTGGCCGGCAAGTTCGGCTCCGAGGTTACGCTGCTGCACGTCTGGGAGATTCCGGTCTACCCGTATATGGAGTTCGTACTCGATTCGGGTGAGCTCGTTGACAGCGTGGAAAAGGCGGCGGCGCACCGCCTCGCCGAAGTGCTTGGCGACGTGCAACAGCGCCTGCCGGGCGCAAAGTCCGTGCTGAAGATGGGGCTGGACTGGCAGCAGATCGTGGACATCATCAACGCCATCAAACCCGATCTGGTGATCATGGGTACGCATGGTCGTCGCGGGCTGAGCCACGCCCTGCTGGGCAGCGTCGCCGAAAAGGTGGTTCGGCTGTCCCCGGCTCCCGTACTCACGACGCACGCGACCTAGGGCTCGATGCGAAGCTGATCCTGCACGTGGCATACGCCGGGCGTACCGCGAACCGCGCCGATTGCGGCCTTCTTCTCCGCCCAGGTGTGGACGCTGCCCGAAAGGGTGACAACACCGTTGCTGCTATCGATCCTGAGTCTCTCGGACTCGCGTGCTGCGCGTCGGCCGAGGGCATCGTGGATGGCCTGGCGCACATCGCCAGGCCGCACCGACTTCGGCGGCCTGACGTGGATGTTGTTGATGACCAGCTGGACACCGACCAGATGCTGAATCGCCTTTTCGGCGTCGTCGCGCTGAGTCAGAAAGTCCACGTCGCCCTCGAGCGTGACCTTGCCATCCGACACGGTCGAACGAATGCGCGAGGCCGGCACGAACACGTTCCAGTCCAAAGTGTCCCGCACCGCCTGAGCAATGTCGGCGTCGCTGCGCAGTCCAACACCGGAGAACTTGACCTGGACATCGTTGGCCACGTCCAGCACACCCTGCACACGATACGCGGCCTCCTGCGCGGCCATGCGTTTGGCCCAGCTGTCGACCATACCGGTCAAGGTGACGATACCGTTACGAACGGCCACACCGATATCGGTGTGGTCGACTCGCGAGTCCCACTCCAGCTCGCGGATGACGTTCAGCTGCAGGTCTGAGTCGGTTTTCATGGCACGGTTCTCCTTCGCTCGTAAGACTCACGGGTTTGGGAGCTCACAACAGCTCGCGCGCTGCGCGCAGCACGTCGACGTAGCTCACGATGCCGAGCAACTTGGCGCTGCCCGGTTCGACGACCGGCACCGCACCGATCTTGTGCTCGATCATCAAATCGACCACTTCCTGCATCTCGTCATCGGGCCCCACCGTCAGCACGTCCGAGCTCATCAGTTGTGAAACGGGCTGCGACAGCACCCGCTCTACTTGCTCCGGCCGGTCGAAACGCGCCAGCGCCGGCGGCATGACCGCGCGCAGATCGCGGTCGCTGATGATTCCCACCAACCTTTCCTCTTCGACGATCGGGACGTGCCGGACGTCCGCTTCACCGAGAATCTGCATGACCTGGCGCAGGCTGGCAGTCGCCGCGGCTACGTATGGATCGAGACTCATCAATTCACGGGCGATCATCGGGTTTTCTCCTGCCGCACGTAGGCGGCGCCTCAGCCACCTTTCGGCAAAGCGACCAGCTCATCGATGTTGGGTTGCAGCGTGATCTCGGTACGACGATTCTTGGCTCTGTTGGCGGCCGAGTCGTTGGGTGACAGTGGATCGAATTGACCGTAACCTGCCGCCGACAGCGTCTCCGGGTGCATGCCGGACTTGATCAGCAGGCTTACGACGGCCAACGCGCGTGCGCTCGAGAGCTCCCAGTTCGACGGGAACCCGGAGAACCGGATCGGCTCGTCGTCGGTGTGGCCAGCCACCTGAAAACGCCGCTTGTCGAGCGTTGCCAGTACTTCCGCGACCGCGGCCAGCGTCTGCTTGCCGTAGGGCTTGAGCTCGGCCTTGCCGGAATCGAACAGCACGTCGTTCGGCAGCACCAGCACCATGCGGCCGCTGCGCAGTGCGATCTCCAGATCTCCGGCGTCGAGCATCCGCTTGAGACGCAGCGCTACGTCTCGAAACAGCGCCGCGCGCGACTCAGCTGCTGTTTGGGCTCGCCGTAGCTCGTCCAGGCGCTGGCGGGCTTGTGCGAGCGAGCTGGACAAGGCGCCCTTCGCTGCCAACAGCTGGTCGACGTCTTTGCCCAGCTTCTCGAGCTCCTTGCGCAAGCCGGCGTTCAGCGCCGTCGCTTCGTCCAACTCCTTCGTGCACTTTTCGAACTGGGGTTGGTTATCGCGCAGCAGATCGAGCGTGCGCTGATTCTGTGCCTCGGCGTGCATCACATCGGCGCGGAGCGCGGCGATGGTGCGCCTATCCACGGCGGCCCGGGTGCTCTCCAGCGTTCGTTCGTGCTGCAGCTGTGCCTTGGCTCTGGCCGCATCCGCCACGACGCTGTCGTACTCGCCGGATGACACGCAGCCGATCAAGACGCCGCAAAGCGGCAGCATTTTCATGGTTCGAGGTCGCATGCGGGACCATTTTGCAGACCTCGTGCCAGGTGACGTATCATCGGCGCTTGGTCCTACCTTGGCGCTATTCGGCGCCCGAAGGGCGCTGGTCTCCACGCAGACTCTGCGCCGCCTTGACCGCATGCGCGCCAACTCTGCGCGGTCGACCGACCTACCGAGGGCCCGATCCAGGCTGCGGTTGGGGGCATGCTCCTTGCGTAAGCCTGCTGTGATGAAGTCGAAGCATCCGCATGGCCGTTCGATGGAGCGAGCGCGACGGACCACCATGCCGTCGATCGCACCCGCCATCGAAAGCACAGCTGGCCGAGCGTCCCTGGCGCCCCTGTCGCACCCGCCGCACGGCAATGCCCTACTTTTCAGCCTGACCGGCCAGCAGCAGGGCGCGGTGTTCCCACTCCACGGCACGACCGTTACCCTGGGGCGCAGCCCCGACGCCTCAATCAACTTGGATGACGATGCCGTATCGGGCAATCACGCGCGCATCGTGCGGCGACCGGGCGGAATGTACCTGATCGACGCGGCCAGTCGAAATGGAAGCTTCGTGAACGAGCGGCGTATCGACGGACCCCACCGTTTGAGCGACGGCGATCACCTCCGCTTCGGCAACACTATCTTGAGGTTCTCGATGGTCGACGACCTCGAAGAGCGCGCTCTGACCAACCTGTTCGAGCTCACCGTTCGCGACCCGCTGACGCGGGCCTACAATCGTCGATACTTGATGCAGCACTTGCGCAGCGAGCTGGCCTTTTCGACGCGGCACGACATGCCGCTGGCGCTGCTGCTCGTCGACATCGACCATTTCAAACACGTCAATGACACTCACGGCCATGCCGTGGGCGACGTGGTGCTGCAGCTGGTCGCGAGCACCATTCAGCGCCTGCTGCGCCCTTACGACGCACTCTGCCGCTACGGTGGCGAGGAATTCGTGGTCGTGGCCCGCGACACGTCGTTGCGCAATGCGGAAATCTTGGCTCAGCGTATTCGTCGACAAGTCGAAGCGCTGCGCTTCGACGTCGGCGGGAGCACCGGTGCCGTGACCGTCAGCATCGGTGTCACGGCAGCCCAGCCGCGATCAGGAGCACCCGACACCGATGCGCTCTTGATCGCCGTAGACGACGCCCTCTACGAAGCCAAGGAAGCCGGCAGAAACCGCGTGCACAGCAGTCCGCCACCCGCACCAACGCACCACCGTATCGAGCTCCGCAGGCGTCACACGGCGCCGCCACAGCCCTCCAGCAACCTCGAGGCGACCGCGGTCGAATTCGGGTCCCCTGCCCTGCCTCGCTTCAATTGAAGTGCCGGCAATGGCTGACGCTCTGGTCAAAGCGCGCCGTCGAGTCGATGCAAATCGTGCGTTGAGCGGCGTCGCGAAGCGCATCACCTGCGCGAAGGCTGAGCCTTGTACAGCCGAGGCTCCGATCGCTGCAGCCCTGAAGACGCGAATTCCATTCGCAAAATTCTGTGTGGCCAATGTCGGTACGCGGCTTGCTCTGAGGGACTTCGCCTCCGGTGGTGGAGGAAGACAAGGAGCAAACCGATGGCAAACGATGTGGCTATTCAGAAGACCCCCGCGAAGCCGGCTGCGCCCGCTCTGGCGCGCCCCGCGACGTGGGATCCCTTTCGCACCATGCGCGATCTCATGAGCTGGGATCCATTTCAGGCAGGTTCTGCCGGATTGGCGATTCCCAACTTCGCGCCCGATTTCGACGTCAAGGAAACGCCCGACAGCTTCGTGTTCACGGCCGACTTGCCCGGCGTCGCCGAGAAAGATCTGCAGGTTCAGCTCACCGACAACCGCCTGAGCATTTCGGGCAAGCGCGAGTCGGAAAAGACCGAGCAGAACGAGACCTTCTACACTACCGAGCGCAGCTACGGCAGCTTCACCCGTTCGTTCATGCTGCCCGAGGGCATCGACGCGGACAAGGCGCACGCCCAGCTCAAAAACGGCGTGCTGAGCGTGGCTATCCCGAAGCGCCCAGAAACACAGCCTCGCAAGATCAACGTCAGCAGCAAGTGAGAGGTCGCTGGACCAGGGCGTCATTGCGGACGCCCTGGTCCGAAGGCCCTCCCCGAGAAAGTCACGCATGACACCGCTCCATCGTCATCAGGGCTCAGGATCCGCCGGACGCACGGCCTTGGAACGTCGAGTGCGTGAGGTCATGACGCGCCTCCCATTCGATGCTTTCGCGGCGGTAGCGCGGTCAGCCCAGGCCTCCGCGTGCGCCTGCGACACGTCACAAGCGCCGACACCGGATGCCTTGATTGAGACCATGCTCATTGCGCTCGAGCTGACCGGAGCGGAACGAGTGCTCGAGATCGGCTCGAGCTCGGGCTACGAAACGGCGCTGCTCAGTCAGCTGTCGAGCGAGGTGATCTCGCTCAATAGCGACCCCGAACAGGCCAAGGCGCGCGTGCCTCTGTTCGCCTCCCTCGGTTGTCACAACGTCCGGTTGTTCATGGGCAGCGGTTCCGCGGGCTGGCCCGACCACGCCCCCTATCAGGCGATTCTAGTGGCTAGCGGTGCCCCGCGTCTTCCTCAACGCTTGCTGGACCAACTAGACATCGGTGGTCGCCTGGTGATCCCCCTGGGTGACCAAAGTGGCCAAGTCGTTGAGCTGGTGCGCAAGCACCTGGACGGCGTGGTGTCGAGCGCGCTCGGCACCGGCCATCTGAAGATGTTGCCCTGGCGCCGGCAGTCGGTCTTTCCTTGGGCCGGCACAGGAACTGCAACGTAGCATGTCATCTCTCCAGTCGCGTTCGTTCTGGCTACCACTTGCTCTTGCTCTGCTCCCCGGTGCGTGTGCCGGCTCGAGCCCCGCGCCTGCACGAGCTGGTAGATCGGCTTCGAAAATAGCTCACCTTCGCTCTTTTCCTCGCCAACGCTCCCGAGTGCGACGCTGGTGTTGGCGCCGAGCGTGACGTCCGAGTGTAAAGCCCTCTGGAGCACCGAATCTTCCATGAAAAACAGCGCCACGGTCGCCTCCTGGTTAGCCAATCTGGAAGCCGACGCTGGGCGCGCCGAGGGAGTAAAACGCCGGATTCGACCAGTTGCCGTCGGCGCCTTTGGCGACCAAGACGCCGTTGCCTCCTTCGCCTCCGAGGATCAACGACGCCTTGACCAGGCGCGGAAAGATCATGACCCCGCGCGCCCGCTCGAGGTAGCCGTCGACCACGGCCACTCCGGCGTGATCGCGCAGATTCGTGAAGGCGGCTGCACTGCGCTCCACGATGTCCTGCTGGGCCGTTCGGGAGTCAGCTTCGTGCGCCGCGCGGGGCGGCTCGGAACGTGAGCACGCCAGACCAAGACCGAGGGTCACGGTGAGGAGAGCAGTGGCAAGAGGTCCGTGGTTGAGCTGTTTCATGTCCAGTTGCCATGCAACTCCCGGGCCTCCGGGTCGCGAAGGCGCGTGCGAGCCGGGGCTTCACGCCTAGAACACGCCGCTCAACATCAGGCTACCGCCGCGAGCGGCGGAGCTCGGCGGCTCGGCGGCGAAACCAACCCAGACCCGCCTCTGCTGCGTGTCCTCGGTGCGGTGCAGGTGCGGCACCACCACGCCAATGCCGGCGCCAGCGAAGGCCCCTGCGATTACGTCGGTCGGAAAGTGCTTACCGGCGCGCACACGCTGGACCGAAACGAACGACGTGATGCCGGTGGCGATGCCCAGCGTGAACCAGAGACGCAGCGTGCCCGGCGAGCGGGTGAATGCCAGGTAGGTCGCGGTCGCGCCGAGCGCGCCGGTCATCGAGGCATGGCCGGAGAAGAACGAGAGCGCGCTGTCGGTGCTGGCGTTGGAGTAGGGGGTCGGATCGTTCCGGTGGGCTTCGAAGTCCAGGTAGGCTTGAGGCCGAGGCCGGCGCACCGCCATCTTGACGATATTGGTCAACGCCAAGGTGAGCGCAGCCGTCTCGGCGTACATGATGGCGTCAACCAGCCCGGTCTGGACGTTTTGTTCGCGCAGACCGCTGAGCACGGGGTCAATCACCGCAAATGCTGCGGCCACACCGAGCCCCACGTTCGACCAGGTTCCCGCCGAAGGGTGGGGCGTCTCGTTGACGGCGCGGCGATCGATCCAGATCAGCTTGCTGTGATTGAAGGTCGGGTCAATCTGTTGCGGTCGAATTTCGCCGGTCGAATTGATCAGCTCCAGCACTCCGGCCGAACCGAGCGAAACCACGATGATGGCGCCATCGGCGATGGGATCGGCCTGAAAGGTGACCCTGCCGCTCGGGCCAGCCTCTGCCCGGGTTGGCTCGAGCGACGTCTTCCGTTCGGAAGCTTTGGGGGGCACGACCGGCCCGCTGCGGCTCAAGGGGGAGGTTTGAGCGGCGGCGGGCGTCGGAGTCAGGGCGGCCAACAAAGTCAGCGCGCAGGCGCCTTGAACCATCTTGCAACGTCGGGCAGGCATCGTGAGCATCGTGATGCACGCTGCATGCCGCGTTGTGGTTACCGCTCGTTGCGCATTCGACCTTGGTGCAACTGGCTGCGGGCATCGCTACGGACGTCGCTGCAGACGCACACGCAAGATCTGCAAACAAGCAAGCGATGCGCGCATCATTTGCGCGCAGCATAAGCCCGGAAGAGCCTCCCCCAAGGGGTGTCTGCCTGCCAGGCTTCGAACACGTGTGAATCCTTGCGCGGCCAGCGGTAGTAGTCGTGGTAGGCCTCGCTGCCGGCGATGAAGAGGCCCACCAGTGGCGTGTGGAAGAAGAGCTTCTGGAGGCTTTTCAAGGCACCGAACCACATCACGTCGCCAACGCGGCTCGCCAGGTTGTCCCCTACCCTGAAGCCCCAATTCTCGCGGGAAATGTCGTCA
>DATEDZ010000124.1:0-2519 GCA_035281385.1 Polyangiaceae bacterium | reverse complement strand
CGGCTGCTGGCGATGAGCAGCGACGTGCCCTGCGCCTCAAACAAGAATGGCGGCTGCTGGTCAGCATAGCTGAGCACGGGCACGTCCGCCATCGTCGTCAAGCGCCAACTTGTCCGGGGCACGGCGCGCCAGCTCGCGTAGGGCGTCGTGCTTGAGAGCCCCAGACATGACGGCGACGAACGCTCGCGCGGCGTGTAGCGCACCCCGAGCGCGCCGAATGCCACTACCGGAGCGATTGAAAATTCTCCGCCAACGGCCGCGCTCAGTCGAAAATGACGGCGCGGCTCTGCCTGACGCGCTGCAGGCTGCGCGCGCGGTGGTGCCGTCTGGTCGCGCGGCGCCGCTGGCTGGCCCAGGTAGCGATGGCAACGCACTCGAAGACGAAGCGGGTGAGGCGAGTGGTGCTGCAGTCGCTGGTAACGAGTTGACGTATTCGGGATGCCCCGACCCAATCCTTCGCGCACTCCACACCTCGGGTGCCTTTGGCGGCTCGGCCAAGGATCTCGAGCAAGCGACGGGAATTTCGAAGACTCGAGTCGCGAAGAGACTGAGAGAACTGATCGATGCACGCCTTGTGACAAAGGTTGGCCGACGCTACTACGAGGGTGAGCCAAAGTTCGTGGCTGCTAAGGCGAAACCTCCGGATCAGAGGCGTCGCGAGGGAGTCATGCCCGCGCTCTTTCCCGACTTGGACCTTCGCGGTGACAAAAATCGAGCGTAGCCCGCAGCATGGCTGCCCCTGACCCCCAACACAACAATTGGCCGCCGGGGCGCGGTAAGATCACGGCGAACCCCGGCGGCGGAGAGACCCAAACATGGGCCAGTGCCTGGGCCATTTGCGGTTTCGTCAGTGTGCGGGCCCGAGTGCCGTTGCGAAACTGGGAACAGGACAGGGTACAGCCGGACGGCCCCGGGCTTGCGTTGCTACGCATCGCCGCGCGTCACCCCCGAATCGTGCGCGAGAACGTCAACTCCGCCGCCTAGCGCTGTTCGAAGCACGCGGTCCGCCCAACGTATCGCGCTTCAGCTGCGCCGATCACTCAGGGTACGAAGGCGCACGTGCCCACTGGTCGTGGATCACCGAAAATGCAGACGAGCGAACCGCGGACGCACGCAGGCTTGTACAAGGGCGCGTAGTTCGCGCAGCAATCAATGGTCCTGTCACCACAAAGCGAATGTGGCACGCAGCAGACGACGGGCAAGTCGCCGCAGCTGTCCTTGTCCGCGGTGAGGTAACCGCCGGCCAAGGGGCAGGCGCCTATTGTAGTGCAGATGCCACCGAAATCGCTACAGGTCGTGCCGTCCTCGGCCGGCTGCGGCGCTGCGCAACACTCCCAGCCCGCCGGGCAACCGGCTGGTCCGGCGCCGACGACCGCGCCGCCGCTCGGCACACAGAGGTTCGCTTCAATGCAGATGCCCTTGTTCATCGCGCACTCCGCGGCCTCAAATGTCGGGCCGCCGCCCGTGCCCGCGGGATGACCGCCTCCATTCGTGCTACCGCCATTCCCTGCGCCTGCGGCGCTCGACCCTGCGCCTGCGGCGCTCGACCCTGCGTCTGCGGCGCTCGAGGAACCACTAGCTCCTCCGCCGAACGCGTTCGCACCTCCACCGACCTCAGCGTCGGTACCCGCGGCACCAGCCGTGAGGGCTGGCGAAGGATCACCGTTGCTGGACGGTGGTTTCCTGTGACCGTCGGAACACCCCGAAGCAACCAGCACCGCCAAGAATGGCGTAAACAGAGGGCACAGGCCAATGGTTTTCATTTTGATTAAGTGAGATGCTTACCGTGTCGTAAAACGTCGCCTGGTCGAGCATACATCTTTAGATTGTCCATGCACGTGCCGCGCTGAACGTATCCACCCAATGAAGCCCGGCCGCTACCGGCAGCGCTTCATCGGGCAAACGATTCGGGGCCGAGTGTCACGATCCTGAGTGTAGGCCACGCCCAGGCCTTGGTCGACGGTGTGCCAATAGTCACTTGTGACGCCCAGATACCGCTCTACGGCGTGCAAACGATCTGGTAGCGAGCGTTCCGAAGCTTCACAGAGTGGTGACCGATCTACCAGCAGCCGTACAGGAGCAAGTTCGCTCGGGCGCGCTCGACGCGTATGCGGCGCCCTGGTCCACTTTCCCCGCCATCAGGGCGATGCCAGGCGCGCCCGTACTTGCTCGATAAAACGCCCTTCCGGGAAGCGCGCGGCGTAGCTCTGCAAATCGGCACGCCCTATCGTGACCTGACCGAGGCGCAATCGGCAGCCGGCCCGACCATAGAGCGCCCGCTCCAGGAAGGGCCCGGCGGGCGAGGCAGCCAGCACCGCGTCGAAATCCGAAAGCACGCGCCCACAGTCTCGCACGCGCCAGGCCTCTGGAATGAGCTTGAAGAGTCCGGTCGATTACTTGCAGCCGCCCTGTGACAGAACCGAGACGCCCTTGGCGTTGGCTTCGCAGGCGTTGGTGTAGGTCATGCCGTCGCAGCCGCAGACCGGATTGACGTCGTCGGTGCAGACCTCCGGAATCCG
>DATEDZ010000123.1:0-2801 GCA_035281385.1 Polyangiaceae bacterium | reverse complement strand
CCTTGCAGCTCGGGCAGCTCGGGCAGCTCGGGCGACCCCAATCCGATCGGGGCGGGCAGCGACGCACGCGGATTGAGTGGGCAGCGATCAGCTGCAGCGGGCGCGTCGCTAGCGCCTCACTCGAGGGTGAAGCGGTGTACCATCACGTGCCGCCTTCACGTTCCCGGGGGATCCTTCCTGGCACTAAGACGTGTACTCCAGCGTCACCTCGAGCAGGTAGCCATGCGGCAGCGCCTCGTCGCGGGAGTAGACGGCGCTGGGATTCTTGGCGCGCGCCATCTCGGCGAGGAACACCACGGTGTGGAGAAAGCCGATGCGCGCGTTGTCATGCACGGCCTCGTGCTGGACCCGAAGCTCTGCCACGAAGCGGCCCGGTACATTGGTCACCACGGTCAGCTCGGTGTCTTCGTAGATGCGCCCCACGATCACCGGCAGACCCTTGAGCACCAGCGGTGGCTGAAACACCCCGAGCAGGAACTTGAACACCGTCTGGGTGGCGCCGCTCACAGCGCCGCGGACGATCTCACGATAGAACGCTTGCTCCGAGACACCCTTGGTCACTCTGACCTGCCCGGCGAGCGCAGCGAGAAAACGATTCCATGACTCGAGCGGGTACATGCTTGCAGCAAGCAACATCCCGCCGATCGCGTCCGCGTCATCCGGTGGAATCTCTCGCAGGGCGTGGTCGATGACCTCGGGGCCATACGTCTGTTCCACCCACTCGCGCCCCATCCGGATGATCGAGCCGCGGATCATCGGCGGCTGCGTCCTGCTCGGTGCCATATTCACCATCATGACGGTCGGTGCTCCGTACATTCATCATATGCCCCTTTCGACGCCTCCGACTAGCGGTGAATGATCCGCCGGACATGGAGTCGTCCACACGAGCGTTTAGTCTCGAGGCTTGGCTGGATACGCGCAACGGAAGCCTTGATTGAAGGTGATTGGGCGAGGACTGTCCGCACCCGGACCGCCGCGATCACGGTACTGACTACGCGCATAAACCAGATTACCCGGCGTAGTAAGTAGAATGGAGATCACTCCGCCTCGGCTCACGTGACTCCATGGCCACGGATCCTCGTCCGGCATCAGCGCGGGGTCCCCACCCGTCTTGCTAGCGCAGCGAAGCACGGATTCTTGCAAGGCTCAGGGCACGATTCGTACGCGACCATAGAGAACAGATCCGCTGTCCACTCAGCCACGTTACCACCAACGTCGTAGATGCCTTCTGGATTGGGTAGGAGCAACCCCACGCGCTCAGCCTTGGGCAATTCTGTGTTTGGCGGCACACAATCGCGCGTCCATTCTTGCTCGCAGGTCGATGGGTCGGTGCCGTGCGGGAATGGGCGCGGGCCCTCCTTCTCGCCACTCTGGGAGGTTCTACCCAATCCCGCGGCGGCGCGCTCCCACACCCCGACGGTAGAGGAAAAAATATTCGCCCGCGCGATCGACCGAAGCCGCAGCGCTGTGGAAGGCGAGATCGGCCAAGGCGAGCTGCACCTCGGGGCTGGGAAGCCAGTCAACGGGACATCCTGCAGGGTATTCTTGGCCGCTGCGATGCGCGCCAGCTGCCTCAGCCCTTCCCGGTAGCGCTCCTCGACCACCGTGGTGGCCTGCAGGGCCGCGCCGAGGTCGCTTCCCACACGGTGTGCGTCGCTCGTCAGGGTGGCGAGCGCGGCGTCGACGATGAGCTCTCGAGTCGCATCCGTGGAAGACTGGTCGATCCCGATGCCATCCAAGAACTGGCGAACGAGGACCTTGACGAGCTCGGTCTCGGGGAGCTCGGCTGCGAGCCTGTCCTTGAAGTTGCTGTAGCACTCGTCTCCGGTTGGGGCCACGGCTCGTCATAGGAAAATCCTTCGAGTGTATCGATCCGACCGTCGCGGACGAAAAGCACGAAACCGGCACCGTGTGCGAGGCCCTGCAACTCGCCGATCACATCGTCGACCTCAAAGTCGCGTGGGCTCACGCTCGGCACCTCCGGAGGCACTTCAAAAGAACAGTAGAAGCCAACACCAGTGTGTTCGCGTCCAGCGAGTCGACCACCTTCCGTTTGCGCACGCAACGCGACAAGGGTCGGGTGATCGCCAGCCAGAAGCTTTTCGAGCACAGCTCGCTCTAGATCTTTCGCGAGACCCTGAAGCTGAAGAATTCCTGGATTGACTACGTTCACCCCGCGGATCTCCACCGCGTTCGCCCCCGCCGCACGCGCTTCGGCTGTGAGAGTATTCGCAAGGCTAGCAAAGTCCGCCCTTGTCGCTTCTTTCGCGGACGTGTTCGCAATAACCTTGATTTCGTGGACGAAGGTTTGCCCCTGCAATCCGCTCCGCGATTGCAGGATAAAGTTACCGACTGTCCGTTGCGAAAACGGGCCCAAGGGAGCCGGTGGTGGACGCAGCCACCTCCAAACCGCACTCGCCGCCGCCTCAACTGCCTGAGCCATCTGCAAGAACGCCGTGCCATCCGGAAGCGGAATGAAGAGCGTCGTGTTGCAGTGGCCTGACTCCGAATAGCAGGGCTCCCCGGGCAGCACGCTAGGATCGGCGGCCGCTTGCGGGGCTTCAAACCTTCTCTCCTGCACCGCCGGCCCCGGCTGCCCCCTGCTATTCGCCTGCGCAAAGTTGCCCGTCGACCGGTTCCCGGCGCTAGTCGGCGTACCGGTCGGCGCCGCCACCGTCGCCGTTCCACCGCTACTCCCCCCGAACGGATTCATGGCGATGGTCGTGGCGATGTTGCCGATGCCGCCGAGCGCGGGCACGGCGAGGCTGGCTCCGGCGTTTTGGGCCAGGACGTAGATGCTG
>DATEDZ010000122.1:0-6791 GCA_035281385.1 Polyangiaceae bacterium | reverse complement strand
GAGCCTCCCCGCGAGACCGGAAGTAGAGAGCCCATCTCAGTCATGAGATGGGCCTCTACGCGCCGAAGATGACATAGCCGGCGCCGCTGATCACGAAGTTGAGGGCGATCACCGCCATCGAGGAGCCGACCACCGCGCGGGTCGTTGCGGAGCCCACGCCTTCGGAGCCGCCGAAGGCGGTGAGCCCGGCGTGCGCGCTGATGATCGGGATAGCGGCGCCGTAGGCGACGCACTTGGTCAGGCCGACGATGACGTCCGAGCTATTGACCAGCGACAGGTTCAGGAACGTCCGGGGATTCAGCCCGAAGAAGGCTGACGCGGTCCACATTCCGGTGGCGGCGGCGACGCAGGCTGCCATCACCACCAGCATCGTGAACATGAACAGACTCGCCAAAAAACGCGGACACACCAGGTGCTTGATGGGATCCGCGCCGCACATGTGGAGGGCGTCGATCTGCTCGGTGACCACCATCGAGCCGATCTCGGCAGCGATCCCGGCCCCGACCCGCGTTGCCAGCATCAGCGCGCAGATCGAGGCCGCCAGGTCGCGGATCAGAAGCTCCAGGAACGTGGCGCCGAGCTGGCTCAAATCCGGTACGACACGCTGCGTTTGTAGCCCTGCCTGGTAAGTCAGGATCATGCCGATGAAGCCCATCACGATGCACAGGAACACCAGCGAGCGATTGCCAATCTCGTACATCTGGCGGAAGACCGAGCCCGGCTCGAGCCCGCCTTGCAGGCAGGTGCGCACGGTCAGGCGCAGTAGCCGCAGGATTTCGCGCAAAGTGATCCCCAAACCGGGTCCGTCACGGGCAAGCTTTGCGGCTTGATCGGTCATGCGATGGCGAAGGACAGCAGGTAGTCGATCACGAAGATGCCGGCGGCGCTGACCACGACCGCGGCGTTGACCGAGCGTCCCACGCCGGGCGCGCCGCCTGCGGTGGCTAGCCCGAAGTGACAGCTGGAAAGGCCAATCGCGACACCGAACACCACGCTCTTGATCAAGCCGTGGACGATGTCGGAGATGCCGAGCAGCCCGCCCGTGAGCCCGTTGTAGAATACGCTGGTTTCGACGCCGAGCAGCGCGCGGCCGGCGTAGGCGGCGCCGATCAAGGCCAGGGCATTGGCCAGGATGGTGGACAGAAACAGCGTCATCACGATGGCGTAGAAACGCGGCGCGACCAGATAAGCGATGGGATCGATGGCCATGGCGCGCAGCGCGTCGATCTGTTCGGTCACGGTCATGGTGCCGAGCTCCGCCGTGTTGTTGGCGCCGACCCGGCCGGAGATCATGAGCGCGGTCAGCAGCGGTGAGACCTCGCGCAGCGTGCCGAACCCGGTCGCCCAGCCCAGCAGACCCTGAGCCCCGAGCCGCTCCACGGTTGGAGCGGCCTGGATCACCATGATGCCGCCGACGAACAACGCCGTGACCGCCACGATGGGTACCGAACGTAGACCCATGCGGTATAGACTGCGGACGAGTTCGGTACGGTCGACGGCGCCGCGTGCGGTGCGGTTGATCACGCCCGCGAGCAGCACGCCTTCCGCGCCCACCACCGCCACCATGTCGGAGAGGCCGCCGAATAGCGCGGACAGCGAAATCGGTGCTTCGGCGGGCTCGGTGCTTGGCGCGCTCATGCCCGGCAGCCTAAGCCGGGTGACCCGCTACCGCCAAGCGCGGCCTCCGAGTAGGATGCCCGCCCCACATGCCCCTCGACTCACGCCGCATCGCGCTGCAGCTCTGGACGCTGCGAGACCATTTGAAGACCGCCGAAGACGTGGCCAGTGGTACATCGTCGGGCAAGACCGCGGCTTCACGGATCCGTTCGAAGCCATCGCAGTCAGCCTCAAGTACCTCAAGTCACTATAACGAGCGAGCGAACAGGAAGGGTGGAAGATTTCGGGGCGCCGCCGTCTGACGACGCTTGCGTCGCAACGACGCGATACGAAGCACAGCAGAGCGACGCGAGAGACGTTTCGATGGGGCGCCAATCCACCTTCCAATCTTCCACCCTTCCTGTTCGCTCGATCTTTCAGAGCGGGCCGTCTGGGGAACCGGTGACGAACTGCCGCACGGCGGCATCGTCGGAGGTGCGCGCTTGGTCGACGGTGCCATCGAAAGCCAGCTGGCCGTCGAGCAAGACGCCGATGCGGTCGGTGACCGGCAGGAGTCGATCCAGGTCGCTCGACACCATGACCACGGTGGTGCCGGCGGCGCGCTGCTCGGCGCGCAGCAGATCGAAGATACGCTGGGACGTCACGGGATCGAGGCCGGCTGCGGGCTCGTCGTAAAGCACGACCTCCGCGGCCGTGACCGTCGCCCGCGCTACGCCGACGCGCTTCTTCTGACCGCCGCTCAGGCGTGCCGGAAGGCGCTCTTCGAAGCCTGAAAGGCCAACGCGCGCGAGCCGCTCGTCGGTGCGTGACCGAACCTCGCGGTCGGGTGCGCCGCGCTGTCGCAGCGGAAAGCCGATGTTTTCTGCCACCGTCATGAAGTCGAACAGCGCATTGTTCTGAAACAGCATGCCCATGCGCTGCCTCAGCGCCGAAAGGCCCAGCTCGTCGAGCGACATTACGTTCTGGTCCAGCACCCAAACCTGGCCGCTGCGCGGCCGCACCAGGCCCGCCAGGCACTTGAGCAGCACGCTCTTGCCGCTCGCGCCCGGCCCGATCAATCCGTAGAGGCAACCACGCGGGATTTCGAGGCTCACCTGGCGTAGCACCGTGCGCTCGAACGCCACGCTCACGCCCTCGAGCCGGATGGCGGTCCCTTCCGGCTGTGCGAAGTACCGGTCGCTCACTGCGCTGCCGCGCTACCTTCAGCGCCGCGCGCCTGCCCCAGCGCGTGCTCGGTGCGCCGTACCTTGGACCACAGCATCAGCACCGCGACCAAGAGTGCCAGGTTGAGCAGCACGGCTCCGCCCGCCACCGCGCGCAGCGGCGAGAGCGAAGAGCGCGTCACCGTGATAGGACCGACACGTCGCAGCTCGCGATCCACCGGCCGCGCGCTGCGCGGAGCAGGGCTGGCCACCACCGAAACCGCGTCCGGAGCAAGGCCGGGCACCGCACCTGCAACCAGCCTTTGGACGTCCGCAGCAGCCAGCGGCGGGGCCGACCCGCGGTGTCGAATGAGCACCGAGGCTGACGGTTTGAGCGGCTCGTCCAGCTCGAGCGGGCTGCGCTCGGGCGCTGCCAGGTGCACGCGCGCCGTCACCACGCCATCGATCGCCTGCAGCGACTGCTCGAGCTCCCCGCTGATACCGGAAAGCAAGCGGGCGTGTTCGGCCAGACGGCTCGGGACCATCGAGCCACTGCCCAGGCTTTGCAGCACGCCCGGGTTTTCACGGCTTGGCACCGACTCGTGCGCCAGCACCGCGGCGGCCGCGCCCGCCTCGTCGCGGGGCACCGTGACCCGGAAGCGATTCTCGGTTTCGGGGTCTCGCTCCTTTTCGGCTGATACGCCGCGCTCGTCGAGCACCACCACGGCGCGGTTGGCCTCGCTTTCCGGCAAGTCGCTCGCCACCGCTGTCGTACAGCCAACACTGCAGAGCAGCAGCGACAGCATCGGGAGCCCAGCCTTGGAAGTTCGCTTCATCCCGACCCACCTCCTACTCCGGATGACTCGGGGCTAGAACTGCGTTCGTGAGACGTCGAGCTTGGGGTGGCTCGGGAAGCTCAGGCCGCGCACGCCCGCCGCCACGCACGCTTGAATCTGACGGTTAGGCGGCTTGGTGATGACGGTCACGCCGACCGCGCGACCGTTCTGAACGGCGGCGCAGATGTTGAGATTCATCGAGTCGGGCACGCCGCAGTGCGCGAAGTAGGAACCACGGTTGAGCACGGCACCGTACTGCCCCGCGGTGAGATCCGCCTGACCTTTGGGCCCGCCCATCGACATCTCCTCGACGTAGGCCGCTCGAGCGGACTCGCAGCTCTGCCCGCTGCCCAGGATCGGAAAGCCCCCGCTCTTGCCGACCACCCGCGCGCCGCCTCCGGCCTTTTTGGACGAGGACAGGCCGCCATCGACCTCGACGTTCGAGAGGGCCTCGCTTTGCACCGCGATCTCGTCGCTCTGCCGGCCCTTCACGGTCAGAAACCAGATGGCCGCGCCGACCAGAACCACACCGACCAGCGCGATGCCGATGAAGGCCTTACCGCGAGTGCTGCGCGTCTCCTGCACGACCACGCGCTCGATGGCCTCTTTCTCCGCCTTGACCTCGCGATGCAGCTTGGCGTGCTCGGCGAAGGGCGCAAACTCGTCCCAGTCCTTGATCGCGCGCTCGTCCCCGCTGAGCGAGTCGCGGATGTAGTCGTTCTCGACGAAGGTGTGACTGGCGATCTGCTGCAGCAGCTCGACCGCGCTGAACGGGCCGTGGTCCATGCCGTCCTTGACCACGACGTAGCGAGGACGCGGATCACTCTCCAGGCGGGCTTTGAGAGACGCGAGCTCGCTGGTTGCGTCGGCCAGACGCTGAGGCTCCGGCGCCTGCTTGACGGCCGCGTTGTAGCCCGCGCGGCTCGGCATGGGTGGTAGCATCGACATCGAGACGTCCACCTCGAAGCCCGAGTCGCCGTGGTCGAGGTGTGAGGTGTCGGCGGGGGGCGGGGGGGCGACGCTGCCGGGCGGGGCAAACTGGTGCAGCGCTTGGGCCAGGGCGTTCAAGTCATCGGGGCGATGCGCGGCATCCGAGACGAGCGCTTTGGCCAGCACGGCTTCGAAATCGGGTGGCAGCCCCGAAACGACCTCACTGGGACGGCGCATGCCGGGACCGACCGCGGCGCCGGTCACCAGCTCGTACATGATGGCACCGATACTGAAAACGCTGGCCCGGGCCGCGCCCGGAGCCACTTTGGCCTCCGGGGGCAGACAGGCTTTGTCGCGTGGCAGCACCGGTGCCTGGAGCGCATGAGCGGGCGACACCTGGTAGAGGCCGTACTGGTCTTCCACCAGCATCGAGGGATGCAGGAACAGCTTCTTGCCGGCGCGGTGTAGGTCCGCCAGCTGAACGCATAGCGGGACCACGATGCCCACGGCCTGCTTCAGATTGAGTTGCGTGCCCCGCGATCTGAGCTCCTCGAGCCGGGCGCGCAGCGAGCCAGGGGCTACTGCGGTACCGACCGGGAGGGGCGTGACCAAAGGTTGAGCGCTCGTCATAACAGGGCCGCGAATACTAGTGCGGCATCAGGCACGGGACAATCGGTGATGGGGGAGCTTCGCGATACCGGAATCTCGGAGGGTTTGTGGGGCGTGGCGGCGCGGGTCGGTGGGGTTCGGTCGCGTGGGTCGGTGGGGCCCCGACCCCACCTTTTATTGAGTTTGGGAATGCTATTGCGGGCTGCGCAGAAGATTACAGAGGCGTTTCCCCGTCACGCAGCGGTCGTGCCCACTGGTAGCGGC
The DNA here is from genome assembly GCA_035281385.1 of Polyangiaceae bacterium. Classification (GTDB taxonomy): domain Bacteria; phylum Myxococcota_A; class Polyangia; order Polyangiales; family Polyangiaceae; genus PMG-095. Next base: position 1,393 of record DATEDZ010000122.1, on the reverse strand, counting down.
GGGCCTTGAGGGTGCGCCGCACGAACTTGTCGAGCACGGGTGCGATATTGGCGGGGATGTCGTCGCCCCACTCACCGCCGTTGATGTGGTCGGTCGGCTGAGCGCGCGCGTCGAGCAGAGTAAAACCCGGGAACAAATCGATCGGTACGCCCAAACGGTGCAGCTCTGGCGCGAAGCTCACGGCGTCGGCGCGCACGATGCGGACCCCCTTGAGCGCGCTCTGCATGCGCGCGTCGGGTAGGGCGCGGCCCACCGCGGCACAGGGCTCGCACCCCGGCGTTACAGTCCAGAGCATCACGTGCTCGCCTGCTTTGGCTGACTCTGCCAGCTGCGTGAGCAGCTGGCGCTCGAGCGGCCCGCTGCCTTCCTCGGCCTCGACGATCGCGATCTTGCCGATCTGCGGTGGCAGGGTAGGTAGCGGGGGTAAGGCCTCGATGCTGGGCGGAGCAACCAGCGGAGGAGCGACCGGCGGCAGAATGGGCGCCGGCGCCATCGGCCCGGGAAGCCCCGGCCCCGTCACCGTCGAGGGCACATCAGGCCGCAGCGCCAGCGCCAGCAGCACGCCGATTCCGACCACGCTGGTGACCAGGTTGGCGATGCCCAAACCGATGCCCGCGCTCGCCAAGCCCTTGCCGCTCAGGCGCCCTTGCGAACGCTCTATCTCACCGTGAGCGATCCAGCCGATGATGATGGCGAGCACGCCGCCGAGCCCCCACAGGCAGACGAAGGAAAGCACGCCCGATGCGAGCGCGAGACTGGCGGTCCCGCTGACCTTGAGCGGGCCAGATGGCTGGCCGGGCTCTTCGAATCCAGGGGAGACACCGTGCATCTTCCTCAGTATAGGCGTCGCCTGGCCACGCACAATCCGGGGCAGTGTCCAGATACCGACCGGGCGTACGCCTTTCATCGACGACGACGCAGTCGTGGCCATGGCCAAGCACATCAAGAATGCTCCGCCCTCGTTCGAGGAAGCAGCGCCAGGCGTCGAGATCCGTTTCGCGGTGCGGCCCATCGCGTCGGATGATCTGTCTTGAGAGCCTGCCCTTGGCGGAGCGCCGTGCCCTGCGTGCTAGGGAGGACTGCTGGCACTCGCGCTAGGAGGCTGGTGTTTTTCAAATCCAGCCTCCTAGGTTTCTGGTTCTCAGGGAGGAGGCACGCGCCTCCTCCTCAAGAAGCAAAGCTTCTTGAGCCTCCCCTCTACGCGGCGGCTCCGCCGATTTCGACAGCTGGTGTTTCACACCAGCCTCCTAGTCTCGACTTGGGCGATTTCACCTCGGGAACAGTAGGGCTCTTGCGAGTATCTACGTGGTCGCGTGAGCGAGCAGACCACTCGAAATGTCCGGCGGCTCATGCGTACCCGAGCGCCGCAGGCGCCCGTCCCGCCGGTTTTCTC
>DATEDZ010000121.1:0-6354 GCA_035281385.1 Polyangiaceae bacterium | reverse complement strand
ATGGCGGCGCCGGCCATGGGAGCCAGCCAGAACAGCCAAAGTTGGGCGAGAGCCCAATCGCCGACGAACACGGCGGGGCCGGTGCTGCGCGCGGGATTGACGGAGAGATTGGTGACCGGGATGCCGATGAGGTGAATGAGGGTGAGCGCGAGACCGATCGGGATCGGGGCGAAGCCGGCGGGGGCACGGCTGTCGGTGGCGCCCAGGATGATCATCAGGAAGAAGAAAGTGAGCACCAGCTCGGCCACCAGTGCAGCGACCATCGAGTAGCCGCCCGGTGAATGCTCGCCGAAGCCGTTTGTCGCGAAGCCACCAGCGGTGCTGAACCCGTCGGCACCACTGGCGATGACGTACAGCACGCCAGCACCGGCGATGCCCCCCAAGACCTGAGCGGCGATGTAAGCGGGCAGCTCGCTTTTCGGGAAGCGTTTGCCGACGACCAGACCCACCGACACCGCGGGGTTCAGGTGACAGCCGGAGATGTGGCCGATCGCGTAGGCCATCGTGAGCACGGTGAGCCCGAATGCCAGCGACACACCGAGCAAGCCGATGCCGACCTTGGGGAAGCCGGCAGAAAGCACGGCGCTGCCACAGCCGCCAAAGACCAGCCAGAACGTGCCAATAGCCTCTGCCAACGCGCGTCGTGAGAGCGGCATGGCGCCGACCCTAGCCCAGGCTCGCTCCGAACCCCAGAGTCAGTATCCGTTTTTCGCGTCGTTGTCGAATTGGGTTAGCTACTTGACCCACTCGGGCACCTTGCCGGTCCCAGGTAGCTCGATGTTTTGCCTTACGGCAAGCGCGATGGCGTCGGTCAGCTGGCGCATGGATTTTTCACAGGCCTCGGTGGGGTGAGACAGCGACGAATCGCGGCAGCCCTTCTTTTCTGCCTCTCGAGCGCGCGCCACCACCGCGTTCTTCAACAAGGCGTCCTGCAGCTCGCCGTTGAGATACTTGAAGATGATGCGCGGGCTCTGCATGGGCGCCGGCACATAAGCTACCAGCATCTCCTCGCGAATGGTGGCGCAGGTGCCGTCCCAACGCAGCACGTCCACGTCCGAAGGTCCGCTGATCTGCACGCCCTTACCGGTCTTGGGCGCGCGCCTGCGCAGCACCAACACCTCTTCCCCGAACTTCATCCACGCCCCGCTCTGCTCGCCGCCATGTGGATTGACCGGCTCGACCCACTCCGCCTTCACCCACAGGTGCTTCCAGGGCAGCTTGCCTGCGAAGAGGTAGATCGGCAAATCCGGAAACTTCTTCTTGCACACCGCCTCCACGAACGCCGGCGGTGGATAACAGTCGTCCTTTTTCTCACAGCTCGTCGGCACCTCGCGCGTCGTCGCCACCCCTGCAGCAGCGGGCGCCTGCGTCGTCTCGACCGTCGGCTCCTTTGCCTCAGCCGGTGCGGCCGCCACCGGCTCGGGTGAAGCGACAGGCGCGGGAGCAGCTGGAGCTTTTGCACCACCGCCACACGCTGTCAGCCAGCCAACAACACAAAGACCAAGAGCCGCCCTCATAAGACTCGCCATCTAACCGTGAAGTATCGCGCATCTTGCACGACACCGAAAGGCTTCCAGTTTTGCCGTAACTCCACTCACGAAGGCTCGCAATTCGGGCTGCCGAAAAGCAGCTCGCTCACCATTCCTCCGACTTGGACTGGTGGGCTGGGCTCGGCACGAAGGCAGTTCCCGCACTTTGACCGGTGAAGGCTCGGCGAGTGGCGCGGCCAACGTTCGACTTCGACCGGTGAAGTTTTGGTGCGAACGCGTGCGATTGGTGCGAAATGAGCGCGCGTGAAAAAAGGTTACCGATTGCCCTTGACAGAAAATCGGCGCGAGAACGCCGCTCCGTCCACGGCATACCGGTTGCTTTCCTCAGCGCATGACGAGTGCTCGCCCCCGACGCCCTGGTCGCGCCCGGTCTGGTTTACGGCCCGCTGCGGGCAAACAAGCCCCGCCCAGCAAGCCGGCTGCCGCACCCAAGCAGCCTCCTCTGAGCCCGCTCGGTGAAGAGCGCTCCCGTGCCCCCGGCAAGAGTCGCGACGGTCGTCATGCCCACGACAAGGACGGCAACGCGCAGGCCAAGGATGAGCTGAAGCGGTAGTGCACGACGCGGTGAAAGCGACGCGTTGAGGCAAGGCTGGGCGTGGCATGGGCGCGCCTCGAGGTGACGGCACAGCTTTGATAAATGCTATCGGGCGCTCTTGCCCCCAGCGCAGTACGCGGGAAGGCCAACCGGATCGCCTCGCTGCTTTCAAATTGGTCTCGTCGAAGCGCGAAGCGCCGAGACAATCGGGCCAAAACCTGGCGCGTTTTGCGAGGGCACGCCGATTGCTGCATCGGTCTAGTGCCTCGGTGCAGTACCGCGGCACTGGCCGAGGAGGCCCTCATGAAACCATATGCTCCGGTCCTGTTTTGCCTGGGCGTGCTCGCTTGCTCACACGACCAGCGCTCTGAGAGCGCCTACGACTCCGAGAGCGCGTGGCAAAGTCCGACCTACTCCACCCGCATGCTTGCATCCGAGCCCGACGAGGCCCTCACGCCGGCGTCCGGCGTCGGTGAAGCGCGTCCCACGCGGGAGCCCCAGACCTCCTCGGACCCTGCCTCTGAGGCGGCCGGGAACAACGCCGGCATCAATCAAGGTGACACCGAAGCCGACATGGCCGTCACGCTGCGGGTTCGCGAGTCCTTGCTCCAGGATCCCACGCTGTCCTTCATTGCCAAGAGCGTCACCATCATTACGCGCGACGGGCGCGTCACGCTGCGCGGCCTGGTCAACAGCCCCGTGGAACGGACCGCCGTGGAGCGCATCGCACGCCAGGTTGGGCCCGTTCGACAGGTCGACAGCCAGCTGGGCGTAGTGACCGAGTAACTGCATCTTTCTTCACATTCTCGGGGCGGCGGTCAGGCTAGGCTCGGGAGCGTGACCGAGCTCCGACAGTTCCGCTGGGTGGCCTTCTTGGAGGGCCTGTCGTTCGTGCTCCTGCTGTTCATTGCGATGCCGCTCAAGTACTGGGCGGGCTTGCCGCTCGCGGTCCGCATCGTGGGCCTGATCCATGGGCTGCTGTTCGTCGCGTTCTGCGGTGCTCTGTTCCGGGTCGCGCTCGAGCGCAGCTGGCCCGCGCCGCGCTGGGGTCTCGCGCTGCTCAGCTCCCTGGTCCCGTTCGGTACCTTCGTTTTCGATCGCTCGCTCAGGCGCGAGATCAGCCTCGGCTGAGCTGGGCCGGTGCCGGGCGAGCCGCCTGCCACGCCGGCGCAGCCTCGAGATTGGCCAGCGCCCCGTAGAGTTTGTCGGCGTCGACCGGTTTTGTCAGGTGCACGTCGAAGCCGGCGTCGATGGCCTTCTGCTTGTCTTCGTGGCTGCCCCAGCCGGTGAGCGCGATGAGCTCGAGCCGCCGCTGACTACCCCGTCGCCGTAGCTCCCGGGCCACATCGTACCCGCTCATCCCGGGCAAGCCGATGTCGAGAATCACGACGTCCGGCGTCCAGGCCTCGGCGGCGGCGAGCGCGGAGGGACCATCGCTGGCCTTGCTCGTGTCGTACTCGGCGTTCTGCAGCATCAGCGCCAGCATGTCCGCAGCGTCGTCGTTGTCATCGACCACCAGTACGCGCCTGCGATCACGGGGCGGGAGAGCGCTGGACCTGGCTTGGGGTTGGGAATCACACCCGCCCGCCTCGCGGTCGACTGGCAGACGGATCGTGAAGCAGCTGCCGCGGCCTGGACCCTCGCTACTGGCCACCACGCTGCCCTGGTGCATCTCGACCAGGCTGCGCACCAGCGCCAGACCGATGCCGAGTCCGCCCTGCGAGCGGTCGGTCTCGCGGTTGATCTGGCTGAACATGTCGAAGATCTGGTGGAGTTGCTCGGCCGGGATGCCGATACCGGTGTCGCGCACCTGGATCGAGAGCTCGCGGCCCTGGCGCTCGGTGATGAGCTCGATCACGCCGCCGGGGCGCGTGTATTTGCTGGCGTTGTTGAGCAGGTTGCTGACGACTTGCGCGATGCGGGTCGGGTCCGCTTCGAAGCGCAGCGACGGTTCGCTGATCCGCTTGCGTAGGGTGTGCTCGTGGCGTTCGATGATGGGACGGCTGGCTTCGACGGCGGCGTCGAGCACGTCGCCGAGCGTGACCCAGCTGCGCTTCAGCTCGAGCTTGCCCTGGGTGATGCGCGACACATCGAGCAGGTCGTCGATCATGCGCACCATGTGGCGGAGCTGCCGGTTCATCACGGTCAGGGCGCGCTTCTGCGCCTGATCGTCGTGAGGCAGGCCGAGCAGATCCACGCCGGTCTGGATAGGGGCGAGCGGGTTTCGGAGCTCGTGCGCTAGCGTGGCCAAGAACTCGTCCTTGCGCCGATCCGCCTCGCGCAGTTGCTCGGCTTGTCGGGCGAGCTGCTGTATGGCGTCGCGGATGCGGTACTGATCGCGCCGGCCGCGCAGCGCGGAAAGCACGACGCTGAGCAGGGTGCGGGTGCGCACCGGGCGCTCGACCACGATCAGGCCGCGCAGCCAGTCGAAGGCAAGCCGTTCTAGCCGCTGCGCCGCGCCCTCACCGGCCACGACCACGACCGGGACCGCCGACCACGGCGGCTGCTCGCGCATGACCTCCGCCAATTGACCGGCGAAATCGCCCATCACCGGCTCGTCGGTCATCAGCAGCGCTCCGGCGCCGGCTCGCAGCTCTCGGCACACCGCCGGAAGATCCGAACACACCGCGGCGTGCATGCCGGCTTCTTGCAGCAGGCTGGTCGTGCGCTGCGCGTCCCGGGCCGTGGGCATGAGCACGAGCACGCGCTCGTTGAGCAGGTTAACGGCCCTGGCCATCGCTCACCTGGGGAAGCAAACCGTCGTCGCCGTACGTTTCTGGGGCGATTAGTCCTCCCTGATACTGGGGCACGCCGGTCATGATGCCGCGGAAGCGGCGCAGCGGCTCACCGATCTGGACGCCGCCCGAACCGATGACCAGCTCCCGAATGCTGCGTTCATGCGGGCCGGTGCGGCGCTTGAACACGCTGATAGCCTGCCTGACCTCCGCGTCGGCTTCGAAATAGCGAAACAGCACGACCGTGTCCGCCAGGTAGCTCACGTCCACCTCGCCCGAACCACCGGCGCTGAGCAGGCCGTGCTGCGCCACCACGAGGATGGTCAGGACCCCCTTCTGATTCAGGTAAGCGAGCAGCTCATGCAGGTGAGCCGTGAGGAAGTTCTCCTCCGGCATCGCGTTCAGGTAGTCGTTCAGGCTGTCGATCACGACCACCCGAGCGCCCGCCTCCACCGCGCGCCTGACCTCGTGCGTAAAGGCACCGGGTGACATTTCGGCAGGGTCAATCTGCTGGGCGTGCAAGAGACCCTCCTTGACGTAGGCCTGGAAACCGCCCGGTTTGCCGAAGCAGAGCTTTTCGGAGCGTTCGATCAGGATATGCATCACCTCGTCGAACACGTAGACCGCGGCCTTCCGGCCCCGCTGGAGAGCGTTGACCACGAACTGCACGCTGATGGTCGACTTGCCGGCGCCGGCGGGTCCAATCATGAGCGTGGTGGAGCCGGCGGCCAGGCCGCCGTGCAACATGGCGTCGAGGTTGGGCACGCCGCTCGGGCACAGCTCTGGCGCGAACTCAGTGTGATGCTCACCTGCCACGAGACGCGGATGCACGACCACGCCGCCGGTCACGATTTCGTAGTCGTGGTAGCCCTCACGGAAGTGGGAACCGCGCACCTTGGTCACGAACAGTCGGCGACGAGCGCGGCCATAGGCCGGCAGGTGCCGCTCGAGCACGATGTTGCCGCTGACCAGACTCTCGGGCTGGATGTCACCGAAGGTGGCGCTGCGGTCGTCGAGAAGCAGCACGGTGGCCCGTTTGCCGGCCAAAAACGACTTCATACTCAGGAGCTGACGCCGGTAGCGTAGGGGATCGCCCGAGAGCAGCCGCAGCTCCGATAGCCCGTCGAACACGACATATTGCGGACGTACCCGTTCGATGTCGGCAGCAATCTGCTTGGTGATCTCCATCAGCTCGGTATCGGCGGGATCGAAGACCATGGCGTGGCTGCCCTCGCCGAGCGTTTCACCGGAGCGCGTGAGATCTCGCAACTCTAGACCTTCGAGCGACCAGCCGTGGGACTGACAGGTGCTCTCGAGATCCTGGCGCGACTCGGTCAGCGAGATGTAGAGGCAGCGGTCACCGGCACGGATGCGGCTGTGAATGAATTGCAGCGCGAGCGTGGTTTTGCCCGAGCCCGGATCGCCTTGGACGAGATAGAAGCCGTCGGGCAGCAAGCCGCCCATCAGGACGTTGTCGAGCCCCTCGATGCTGGTGGGTGTGAGCGCACGCGGGACGACTGCCGGCATTCCGATC
>DATEDZ010000120.1:0-14241 GCA_035281385.1 Polyangiaceae bacterium | reverse complement strand
CACGATCGGCGTGAGCGGGAACGAGCCACGAGACAAAAACTGGCGAGGCCAGAGCGGTTTCGTCGTTGGCTAGGAGAGTCGCTGGGCCCGGTGGAGCGCCCGCTCGGGCAGGTCGCGACAGCTGGAATTCCCCAGCAAATCGAAAATTCCCAGCAGTAGTGCTAAGGGGGCGTGTTCGGGTTGGCTTCGCGCTCCGTACGCACCCAGTCCGCGGTGGCGCGCGGCGGACGGCGGAACCTCAGCGCCAGCTTCCAGACCACGTACACCGGTGCAAGTCCCAGGTCCAAAAGGCCGCGCAGTCCCGTGCCCGAGACACTCCAGCCGCGCAGCACGTAGAGCACCACCGCGCCCAACCCCGCGCCAAATGCGGACAGGGCGTAGCCCGGCGCGTCGAGGCCGATGTGGAGACCGGCACCCGCCAGCCCACCGAGCAGCAGTCCGAGCGCGATCGTGGAAAGCGGCGGCACCAGCAGGTCGAACGAGAGGTCGAGCAATACGCGATTCTGCCGCGCTAGGCCGGCGCCCAGTAGCCTGAAAGCGTGCTGCTTCACCAGCAGCTTGCGACCTTCCTCCCAGCGCCGACGCTGAGTGTTGGCGGCGGCCGCGGTCGTGACCATCTCGCCGTACACGTGCGCTTCGTCCGCGTAATGGACGCGGTGACCGGCTTCGCCCAGGCGCAGGCCATACTCCACGTCCTCCACGACCGAATAGGCATCGTGCGGAATCTCGCGCAGCAGCGCGGTGCTGAAGCACATACCGTTACCTCGCAAGCCACAAGACAGACCGAGCCGCTCGCGTCCGCGCGAACGCACGATGTGAAAAGCGCCGAAGGCAATGGCAATCAGTCGCGTGCGCCAGGCGGCATTCGGATTGCGCACGGCGTAGTCGGCCTGGATCGCCGGCGCGCCCAGCTCACGCCGCGCCGCGAACGCTCGCAATAGGTTTGGCGACACCAACGTGTCGGCGTCGATCACCACCAGCGCATCCACATCCTGCGGCGTGGCCGAAAAGGCGTGCTCGAGAGCGTAGCCCTTGCCGCGCTTTACCGTGTCGTTGCGCACCATGACCGTTGCCCCCGCCGCTCGAGCCTTGTCGGCGGTATCGTCTTGGCAGTTGTCGGCGACCACCACGACCTCGAAGAGCTCGCGCGGATAGTCGACGGTGTGAAGGCTGCTTACCGTGTCGGCGATGCCAGCGCTCTCGTTGTGAGCCGGTACCACGAAGCGGAAGCGGCGCGTAGGCGTCGAGGCGGGCGGCACCCGTAGCCGCGCCGCCAGCAAGGTGAGGAGGAGCAAATACAGCGCCGCCGCGAGCAGGGGGAGCCCCAGCACGCTCAGAGCGAGATCCAGCCCAAGCGCCAGCGACATGATGACGGTACCGTCTACGAGACCGTCGCGCGCGCTGCAAGTCGCGGGCGGCAGCGAGCCCGAAGCCAGCCTTGCCGCCCGTCCAAGGCCCAAGCTAGCATGCGCCCAACGTGTCTCACCTTCGCTCGTCATCCAGGATGCGGGGTCGCTTCGTCAACGCTGCGCCTACCTGCTTGCTACTCGCCACCACACTGCTGGGCTGCGCTGGTGCCGGCCAGTACGTCTGGTTCCGCGAGATGCCGCCGAGCGAGCGCAGCGCCCTGGCCGGCGACTACGTGCTCGGCATCGGCGACTCGCTCAGCATTCGGGTCTACGAGCAGGAGGGTGTCTCGGGCGACGTCAAGGTTCGCCGCGACGGGAAGATCGCGCTGCCCTTCGCGGGTGAGCTGGTGGCCGCGGGCAAGCGTCCGCTGGAGCTCTCGCAAGAGATCGAGGTCCGCCTCAAGCAGTTCATCGTATCACCGCGCGTGACCGTGAACGTGGCGACTGCGCAGCCCATCACGGTCACGGTAGTAGGTGAGGTCGCGCGCATCGGTACCGTGACGCTCGAGCCGCCGGCACGCTTGGTTGAGGCGCTGGCGCAATCCGGTGGTCCGGGTGAATTCGCCGACAAGTCCCGCATCTTCGTGCTGCGGCAGTTCCCGGCTTATCGGCGCATTCGCTTCACGTGGGACGCCGTGCTTCGCAACGAGAACGGGGCGGCAGCGTTCCCGCTACGCACGGGCGACGTGGTGGTCATCGAATGAGCGGGGCCTGCCCGTGTCGAGCTCAGGAGCGCTTCAGCTTGCGAGCCACGAAGCCTCTGATCAGGTCGGCGGTGCTGGGCTGTACCGCGCCGCTGAACCAGGCCAACAGTCCATAGGTCAGCAGGGCGGCCGGCACGGCCAGGAACAGGGAAATGGGTTTGGTCAAGAACGCCACGCCGGCCATGGCACCACCCGCGAGCGTGGCCAGGAGCAGAGACTTGCCGATCTCGCGATTGAACAGGCCGCGGGGCGCGAGGGCGAGACCACACACCACGATCAGGGCCTCGCTACCGACCAACGTCAAGCAGGTGCCGATCGCGCCGTTGCCTGTCAGCTTCTGGAAGTAGGGGATCAGGAACGGATTGCCGACTACGCTGACCACGATGCACAAAGACTGTACGATGGCCCAGGCACGCTGCCGGTTGCTGGCCAGAATCGTGGTGCCGAGCGGCATGCTGAAGTAGACCAGGAACACGAAGATCGCCATGATACGCAGGTGATCGGCGGCGCCCGAGAACTCCTCGCTACCGAAGATGGCGACGCCCAGCTCGGGGAACATGCCGCATCCGACCGCGGCCGGCACCGCCAGCAGCGAAACGCCGTAGAGGGCGTTACGGGCCACGCGCACAAATTCCTGCTTATCCTCGGCAAAGAGTCGACACAGCGTGGGATATAGGGCCCCGATCAGCGCCGACGCTGGGAAGAGCAACAAACCGATCAAGCGCTGCGACACGCCGTACCAGCCGATCACCTCGGCGGGGACCAGCTTGGCTAGGAACTGCGCGTTGATGTAGGGCAAGAGCACCATCGCCAGATCGAAAAAGACGAATGGCGTGCCGATCGTGAATAGCGCGGTAAGCGCGCTACGCTCGAAGCTCAGTTTGCCGACATGTAGCGGGGACAGCGAGCGCCTCAAGCACAGCAAGATCACGCCGACGACGACGATGCTCGAGAGCAGGACGGCCCGCAGCTGACCACCCAGCAGCAGCACCGGTATCAGCACCACCAGGCCCAAGAACTGTTGCGCCACGTGCGCGAGCGCCGGGATATCGGTGCGCTCGAAACCGCGAATGGTGTCTTTGAAACCGGCGGCCAACGAGGACAGGATGTAGATCGGGAATGTCAACCCGACGGCCCAGAGCTGCGGGGTGTCGTAGCCGAGCGCCATGCAAATGACGGTGAGCACGCCGGAAATGACCAAGGCCGCGAAGGCGCGCCAGGCCAGGCTGGTGCCCAGGTAGGCCCCAGCACCCTGCCGATTGCGCGCGATCAACGCAGGCAGGGCGCCTTGTTGTCCCCAATCCAGCGGCAAGATCGCGAACGCACAGAGTGTGGTCGCCAGGTACAGGTAGCCGAACGCCTCCGGGCCCAGGTAGCGGCCCAAGAGCGCGTTGCTCACCACCGAGATCGGAATCGTGGCGGCCTGCGCGGCCGTCAGGTACACCGTGTTCTTCACGAGGCGACGCTGGTTCGTGTCGCGTGCGGTCGCGTCGTCGCCCTCGGGGCTCGCAGCTGAAGGCGCGGCTTCCGCCGTGGAGTTGGGCATGCCTTGCATCGAGCCAGGCGACCGTTCCACAGGGGCACCTACCCGTCCACTAGAACAAGCGACTCCATCCGCGCTACGCTGTGGCCATGCTGCAACTTGGTCTGGGTCGGCTGTATGACGCCCCGCTGCGTTTGCTTTGCCTTGGCGCGCACAGCGACGACATCGAGATCGGTTGTGGCGGCAGCATCCTTCGGCTCCTTCGGGAGCGACCCGGCAGCACGGTTCATTGGGTAGTGTTTGCGGCGCCCGGCTCGCGCAGCGACGAGGCGCGCAGCAGCGCGGAAGCTTTCCTGGCGCGCGCCGGGCAGAAACACATCGAGGTGCACGCGTTCCGGGAGAGTTATTTTCCGTTCGTCGGCGCCGAGATCAAGGACGCCTTCGAGGCGCTGAAGGCGCGCTTCAGCCCTGACGTCGTGCTGTCCCACCGCGCCGACGACCTGCATCAGGACCATCGGACAATCGCCGAGCTTACCTGGAACACGTTCAGAAATAGCCTGGTCCTGCAGTACGAGATCCCGAAGTACGAGGGCGACCTGGGTACGCCGAACGTGTTCTTGCCGCTCGAGCGCGCGGACGCGGATCGCAAGGTCGAGCTGCTCATGGATCATTTTCCGAGCCAGGCCCAGCGCCGCTGGTTCCATCCCGACACGTTCCACGGTCTGATGTCGCTTCGCGGTATCGAATGCAACGCCCCCGAGAGGCGCGCCGAAGCCTTCTATGCGCGAAAGCTGGTGCTATGAGCGTGGTCGAATGGGGCAAGAGCTACCTGCGTCCGCTGTACGGTCCGCTCAAACGCCGCATGGTCGGTGGGCTCGATCTGCTGGGCCATCTGCGGCGTGAAGGGTCCATCGTCGCCAGCGCCCAGCGCTATTGGGACGAGGCAGGCGGCAGCGCCCGCGGTCGGAGCTCCGCACATTTCCGTGATGCCGAGGTTTTCGAGGGTGCGGCCGGGAGCTGGCTGCATCTCGGCAAGCGTCACCTAGAAATCTACCAGACGTTCGAACGCGCCGTAGGGAGTCCGATGCGGCTCGAACGAGTGCTCGAATGGGGCTGCGGCGGTGGCGCCAACGCGGTGCACTTTGCCCCACTGTGTCGGGAGTTCTTGGGTGTGGACGTGGCCGACGAGATGCTAGCCGAGTGCGCCCGCCAAGTCGCGCAAGTGACCTCGTCCAAGTTCACACCGATCAAGGTGAAGATCGCCGAGCCCGAAGCAGTGCTGTCGGAGGTGAAGGGGCAGATCGAGCTGTTCTTGTGCACCTACGTGTTCGAGCTGATTCCCTCGCGTGCCTACGGCGCGCGCCTGCTGCGCATCGCTGGGCAGTTGCTGTGCCCCGGCGGCATGGCCTTGATTCAGATCAAGTATCCGGAGCGTTCGAGCTGGTCCTCCGCCAAGCGCTGGGACTACGCAAAGAATCATGCCAACGCCACCCAGTATCCAATCGAGGAGTTTTGGCAGGAGGCCGAGAGTGCCGGTCTCTTGCCACGGCTGGTGCGGTTGGTGCCGCAGGATCCCGTGGTGCACGACTTGCGCTACGCCTACTTCTGTCTGATCGCCCCAGACCGCCCGGGACGGGATTGACGCTCCGTGGCAAGTTGGTCGTCGCTCAGCCGCTGGGGACGCGCGAAGGATCGCTGACGAGCTGGCCATAGAGCTGCTCGAGCAAGGCTGTCTGACGCTGCATGTCGAAGCGGCTCAGGACCGAGCTTCGGGCGGCGGCACCCAGGCGTCGAGCCCGCTCGGGGTTGGAGAGCAGGGCGGCGATGCTGTGCGCCAAAGCATCGGCGTCATGCTCCCTGGCGAGCAGGCCGTTCTGGTCGTGGGTGATGGCCTCCGGAATGCCGGAATGCATGGTGGAGATGACCGGTAGCGCCATGGCTTGCGCCTCGAGCACGGTGATGGGTAGGCCTTCGGTCTCCCCCGTGTCGGCGGTGACGCTCGGTGCGCAGAATAGGCGGGCCTGACGGTACCACTTGTTGACCTCGTCAGACGGGAGCGCCCCAACGAACCGATAGCGGCGTAGCGTTGCCGCGGCTTGCGCCTCGAGCTCGCTGCGCAACGGTCCATCGCCCACCACGACCAGCTCGGCGTCCGGATGCTCTGCCTGCACGCGTCCCATTGCCGTGATCAGGTAGCGAAGACCCTTCTTCTGAACCAGCCGGCCGACGAACAGTGTGAGCGGCTGTCGGCTGGGCTCCGAGCTCGGCTGGAAGCGCGAGGTGTCGATGCCGATATAGTGGACGATGAGCTTGTGGGCTGGAAAGCCGCGGGCGATGGCCTGCTGCTTGATGAACTCCGACACGGCCAAGAAGGCATTGGCCGAGCGCATCAAACGTGGCCTCCGGGCTACGTAGCGCCGACAGTAAGGTGCCAGCCTGAGCAAGTCAGCGTCGGATGTGGTGACGTCGTAATCGTGGAGAGTGACCAGAAGGGGCAGCCGCAGCACCCGCGAAAGCCGCATCACACGCGTGGCATCGACGCCGAAATGAGCGTGAATCAGGCTGGGCTTGAGCCGCCAAACTCGCCAAGCGAAGTCCGGGGTGATGCCCAGGCGCGTGAATGCAGCACTCTGCAGCGCTCCCAGGCGCCCCGTTCGGACCGTCAACGTGCGGTCAGCTGGCAGTGGGATACCCTCGACTTGCGTCAGCCCGGCGTAGAAGGGAACGAAGTCTTTCAGCCCTTCTGCCTGATTGCGGATGAAGGTCTCCGAGGTCGGGAGCAGGAAGTCGCGGTAGATGAGAACGCGCGGGCGATCGTTCATCGCTGGTGCCGACTAGCTGTGGGTCTGCAGACGTGTATCACAGGGGTACAGTCGTAGGCGGGGTTTCCGCTTAAGTAACACGTGTCGCATCGTTGCGTGCGCCGATGCGGGCTGGTAGCTTCACCCACCGTCATGCTGTTGATCTTGCGGAGGCTACGGCCCGGGTAATGGGCACGAGGACCGTCGCCTGCGTGATGGAGCAGACGCTCGGCAGCGTCTCACACTACTTGACACTGCGGGGCCAGGAGTCTGCGGTCAGGGACTGTCGCCTGCAATGGATTCCGGTCGAATACCGAGGCGGCAGGTTGCCCTGGACCATTACCGGAAGTTTGCTGGCACGTCGGGCGCTGCGCCCGGTGCTCGATGGTCTCGATTCGATCTTCATGCACACGACCACGCTGGCCCCGCTGGCTGTCGACTACTTTCGGCGTAAGCCGACGGTCCTATCGAGTGATGGCACACAATTGAACAAGCGCGAGATGCGTGCCGCCTATGGGCTGAAACCAGAGGGGTACACCAGCGAGCAGGCCAAACGGCTCTTTTATCGGGAGGTGTTCGCGCGCGCGCGCGGCTTCGTGGCTTGGTCGAACTGGGCCAAACAGAGCTTCGTCGAGGACTACGGTTGCCGAGACGAGGACGTGGCCGTGATTCCTCCCGGCGTGGATCTCGACCAATTCTCGAGCGTTCGTCGCAACCACGAGCTGCCGCGCATTCTGTTCGTGGGCGGTGATTTCGTGCGCAAGGGCGGCGATCTGTTGCTCGGAATCTTCCGCAAGCGGCTGCGTGGACGAGCCGAGCTGATCTTGGCGACGCGCGCCGAGCTCTCGGAGGAGCCGGGCGTGAAGGTGCTGCGCAACGTTCAACCCAACTCGGCAGAGCTACACCACCTCTACCGCTCAGCCGATATTTTCGCCTTGCCGAGCCGCGCTGACTGCTATTCGCTGGTCTGTATGGAGGCGCTAGCATCAGGGCTGCCGATCGTGGCCACGCCCGTCGGTGGGATTCCAGATCTGGTGCGCGAGGGCAAAACGGGCCATCTGGTCGGGGTCGACGACGAACAGCGGCTCGGCGACATCCTCGAAGCACTGGTTCAAGATGCGTCGTTGCGCCAGCACATGGGTGCCCAGAGTCGTCTCGAGGCCGAGAGTAGCTTCGATGCTCGCGAGAACACACGCCGTCTGTTCGCGTTCGTGCTGGCCCGCTCCTGACCCTGGGTCGGCGTGGTGCGTGACTTTGCGCTAGAGTGCCGCCGCCATGAGTCTCGAGCTGGTCTCCGCGGTGGTCTGTACCCGCAACCGCGCGGAGCCGACGGCGCGTTGCGTCGAATCGCTGCTAGCGGGCGAGAGCTCGCCCATCGAGCTGCTCGTCATCGATCAGAGTGACGGCACCGAAACCGAACAGGCGCTGAGCCGTTTCCAAGCCGATGCGCGCCTGCGCTACGTGCGCTCGGAGCGCCGTGGCAAGGGTGCGGCACTCAATCAGGCCCTGCAGCTGGCGCGCGGCAGCATCCTGGTGTGCACCGATGACGATTGTCAGGCCCCGCCCGGCTGGATCTGGGGCATGGCGCGCGCGCTCGAGTCCCAGCCGTCAGCTGCGGTCGCCTTCTGCCGAGTCTTGCCGGTACCACACGACCGTAGCGCGGGTTACGTGCCGGCCTACGAGCTCAGTAGCAGTCGCTTGCTGCGCTCCATCTCGGCCATCTGCGGGGGACTTGGTATCGGTGCCGGCGTGGCTCTGCGGCGCGATTTTCTGCTTTCCATCGGCGGCTTCGACGAAGCATTCGGTCCCGGTGGTCGCTTTCCGTCGGCTGACGACTGGGACCTGGCGATGCGCTCGCTGCTGAGTGGTCGTCATGTCTTCGAGACCGCAGAGCTTACGATCGTCCACGACGGTTTTCGGACGTTCGAGGAGGGGCGGGCCCACGCTCGCCGCGATTGGCTCGCGCTCGGCGCGGTCTGCGCCAAGCCGCTGCGCGCCGGTTATTGGCAGGCCGCCGTGGTTCCCGTCTGGTTGTTCTCCACCAAGGCGCTCTGGCCGCCGCTGGCCGACGCGCTCGCGCTCCGCAGACCGCGAGGCGCCGGGCGCATCGTCGCCTTCGTCCAAGGTTTCGCGCGGGGGTTACGGCAGCGGGTCGAGCCCAAGACGCTGCGCTTCTTGTGAGCTCAGAAGCTCAGCTGGCCAGCCGCTCGGCGTGCCCGGTTCGGATTGCGTCGACGACCTTGGCAACGAACAGATTCAACCCGGCCTGCTCCTCGACGAAGCGCCGTGCCGCCGCACCCAGCTCGGCGACCTTGCCAGGGTTTTTCTGCAAGTCGCTGATAGCCTGGCGCAATGCTCCGGGATCACCCGGTGGGACGTAGACTCCTGTCACGCCGTCCACGATCGTATCGGTCTGGCCATGTGTACGGGTGGCGATCACGCACTTGCCCATCGCCATCATTTCCAGGATTGTCGCGATGCCGGTCTGGTAGTGGTTCTGCTTGATCGGTACCACTGCCAGAGCCGAGCGCGCGTAGAGCTCGCGCAGCGCATAGCGATCGAGCTTGCCCCAACTTACACCCTTCGGTAGCGGGCGCTGCGGCTCCAGTTTCTTCTCGATCCAGGGACTGCCCGCCGCGATCTGAACCCGAACCGGCAGGTCGCGCACGGCGTCAATCAGGCAGTCGTAGTCGCGCAGCAGCTGACCGGCAGCGCAGATCAGGTCGGGTTCGGTGGCTCGTGAATCCGGCCGAAAGAACTGGTCGTCGGCGTGATAGTAGATGCGCTGCACCTGGGCTGACGAAAGGTGAAGGCGATCGAGCGCCAGCCGTTCTTCTGAGGTCGAATAGACCAGCACGCGGTCGAGCTTCCGCCCCGCCCCCAACTTGAAGAACACGCGCTTCTTTGCTGGAAACAGCGTGTGGGCGATCATGGTGTGCGAATACTTGCCGGGCGCCGCCTTGAGCAGGGCTGCTAGCGGCAGGCCGATGTCCTCGCCAGTGGTGAAGAACGTGTCGTAGTGAGCTCGCTTGAGGAAACCGAGCATGGCGACACCAGCTGACGGACCACCGGCCCGCGCCGCAAGCCGAACCGCAGGGTGCTTCGAGGCGTCGGCGTCGTTGAAGTCGAGAACGTCCGCTCCGAGCTCACGCTGCAGCTCGAAGACGTCGAGGCGCGGCTGCCGCTGCGCAGCGATTTCGCTTCTCAGCGCTTCGTCGAAGCGACCGGCAGCCAAAATCAGGCAGCGCATCTAGGCTCGGCCTTCTGCCGCAGATCGGGCGGAGCTGCAATCCGATTTCCCCGTTTTTCTGGCGACATCGGAGCGGGGGTGGCAGGATCGGTCCCGAGATCCATAGCGAGCGCCGCGCTTCGCGCCTATGGTTCCGGCGGAGCCATTGGCCGTGAGCGATCAGCAACCACCGCGGAACCTGCAGGACACCAAGCAGCAGACGGCCTTGGCCGAGTGGAAGCCGCCTGCTCCGGGCCTGGCGGATCCAGCCTGGCAAGGGTTGTGGCTGACGGTAGACCGCTTGCCATGGAAGGCGCTGGCGTTGATCCCCGCCGGAGAGGGCGCTCCAGCCGATTTCACGCTGTCGCTCGCCATCACACTGTCGCATATGGGCATGGCCCATGTTGGGGGACCGATCATGGTAGCCGACGGCACGCAGGTTCCGTTCAATCAGCTGAATGCATTCCTGGCGGACGTGCGGATCTGTACCGAGGGTGGAGAACGCGTCATCGTGGCGCTCTCGGCGGCAAGCGTGAACCCCACGACGCCCGCCATCGCCAAGTCTACGGACGGCGTCATCCTGTGTGTGCTACTCGAGCGCATGCGCAGCGCCGACGCCAAGCAGACGATCAAGCTCGTCGGCAGCAACAAGTTCGTGGGGTCGATCATCATCCACCCCGACCAGACCACCAATGCTCGGTAAACAGTCCCTGTCCCGTCTGTGGAGCGTAACCGTGGCGGAGGTCGAGCCGATCTTCTCGCGCAGGCTCCTGGCCGAGCTTTCTCTGGCCTTGCCGCGTGATGCCTTCGCCAATACCCGAACCGCCATGTTTCGTGCCGCCGGCGTTAGCATCGGGCCTCGCTCGCTGATTCAGGGCAGCATGCGCATCACCGGCGACGGAAATCCCTGCGTGCTGCTCAGTATCGGAGAAAACACGCTGATCACGGGCGGCTTGCACGTCGACCTGGGAGCATCGGTGCGTATCGGTAACAACGTGCGCATTGGCCACGACGTCTCGCTACTCACTGTCAACCATGCGGTGGGCGCGTCCTATTTTCGTTCCGGGACGCGCGCCTTCCAAGAGGTGGTCATCGAGGACGGCTGCTGGATCGCGTCGCGCTGCACCGTGCTGCCGGGTGTAGTGATCGGGAGCGGCGCCATCGTGGCGGCGGGCGCCGTGGTCGCGCGCAATGTCCCGTGCAACACGCTGGTGGCCGGTGTTCCGGCGCGCGTCCTGCGCGAGCTGCCTGCCGATGGGGAGGACCCGGTGCTGCTTTCCTAGATTCCTTCTGGGGAGGAGGCACGCGCCTCCTCTGTTCAAGAAGCAAAGCTTCTTGAACCTCCCCTCCACGCGGCGGCTCGCCGATTTGGACAGCTGCTGTTTCACACCAGTGCTTTAGGACTGGTTCGGGGCACGCAGCAGCGTCTCGTAGAAGGACTCCAGGCGTTGCACCAGCGCGGGCCAGCCGTAGCTGCCTTCGGCGAGCTTTCGGGCTTCCGCGCCCAGCCTGCTGGCGAACCCCTGGTCCGCAAGAACGAGCTCCACCTGATCGGCAAAGGCTTGAGGGTCGTCGGCCAGGAGCGCGCTCACTCCGTGCACCACGTCGATGCCCTCGGCGCCGATACGCGTCGAAACAATCGGCTTGGCTTTGGACATTGCCTCGACGATCTTCAGGCGCGTGCCACCGCCCAGGCGTAACGGTACGATCACGGCGCTGGCACGATCGATGTAGGGCTCGACTTCCGGCACGAAGTCCGTGACGTGCACATTGCTGCTCTGCAGGCTTCGAATGTCCGGCGGGGCCGGACCAACCAGCCAGAGTTGCGTCTGCGGGCGGCGCCGCAGAATGCGTGGAAAGATCTCCCGCACGAAGTAGGTCACGCCGTCGTGGTTCGGGAAGTAGTTCATCGCTCCGAAGAACAGCAGGCTTGCTTCGTCGCGCGCGTTGCTGCTGACGGAGAACTGCCGCGTGTCCACGCCGTTCGGGATCACCGCTACGCGTACGCCCGGCTCGAGCTGCAGTAGCAGGTTGGCATCGCGCCGTGAGGTCACGGTCACGCCATCGAAGCGCCGCCAGGCAAGGCGCTCCTCCCGCGACAGCTTGCGCCAGTCGATGGCGGAGTAGAGGCGCCGCGTCGGGCTGGCTTCGGCGGCCGCCGTGCGCTTGACGACGTCGAACTCGATGTTGTGCTCGTCGAGTACACTGCGATAGGCGAGGCCGCCAATTGGTGGCAAGCGGAAGGCTGCCATCTGTGCGAACTCGATCTGCACGATGTCGAAGCGACCCGACGCGACCAGTGACCGGAGACGAGCCTCGAAATCGCGCCGGCGCGCCAGGAGGAGATGCTCGAAACTGTGGCGTGACAGCAGCGAACGCGCCTGCAGCAGCCGTTTTCTGCGCTTGTCACGAAACTCCATGTCCGGAAGCGTGACGACGTCGCGACAGTACTGTCTGGTGGCGGCCAGTGCTGGTCCCCCGAATTCGTCACTAGCGTTGAATGAGATCACCGATACCTCGTGCGCTTTGGCGAGGTTTCGCATCAACCCGTCGAGCCGGCGCTGCCCGCCGAAGCGAGGCGGGCTGGGCAGGTAGGGCGTGACGAATAGGATCTTCATCGCCAGCAATCGCGGACCGTCAGGTCGAAAAACCGGGGGCTTCCATTACCACTGGATTGCCGAGCAGGTGAAGTCTAACCGATCTCACTATCGACGGCGGGCCTGCTCAGCTGCCAGACTGGCGCGCATGCGGAGATCGAAACAACAGGGCGGGGTTGTGGCCGACTCTGTCGTGAGGCTTGCCGGTGCGCTCGGCGCTCTGCTGTGCGTCAGCGCGCTCGGCTGCGGGTCCTCGCAGTCGCCGCGTGCGGCTGACAACCCGAGCGGCGGTACTGGCGGCAAGCCGACGGGCGGCACTGGCGGCAAGCCGGCTGGCGGCACTGGCGGCGGCGGCGGTTCGGAGCCCGTTATCTTGCCTCCCGTCGCCTGCGAGGGGTTGGCGGCGAAGGTCGGAGTCTGGGAGGACATCACCCCACCGGTGCTCCGCACGCCGGCGAACGTCGAGACCTACTCGGTCGTCGTCAGTCCCAAGGACGGAACGCTGTTCGTCACGGGCGGCAATCAGACCAATGGTGGTGCCTGTCCTGCCGGCACGGATTGTCCGGTGGCGCGTAGCGGCGTCCAGCGCTCCAGCGATTGCGGTGCATCGTTCATGCGCGTCAATTCCGATACGGGCGACAGCGCAAATCTGATGACAGGCGCTCTCTGGGCGATGGTGATGCATCCCACCCGGCCAGAGATCATGTACGTCGCCAACGGCTACGGCGACAATCCGACGCTCTACAAGTCGACCGATGCCGGCGCCACCTGGAGCGCGCTCAGCCCCGATCCAGCCGGCGATCTGACGTTCATCCAGGCGATCGCGATCGATCCGGACGACGGCAACCACCTCGCGCTCACCTGGCACGAGAACTGCCCCGCCCCCCACAGCCTTTGGTGCTTCTCGCGCACGACCGATGGCGGCCAGACTTGGGCGCTGTTCGAAGGGCCGACCTCCATTCCTGATTGGGATATTCCCGGCTGGATGGAGGGCTCTGCCATCACCATCTTGGGCAAGACCAGCTACATCGTCTCCTCCCCCGCCGGCATCTGGTTCACTGCCGACACAGGCGCCACCTGGAAGCAAGTTGCCCCGGAAATCGTGTACGTGGGCTATGCAGGTGCCACCACGATCGCCGGCGGCAACCTGTTCGTGGCCGGGGCTGGGCACGTGCTATTCAGTCCGGCACAGCCGGACTCCGACCCTCCCTACGCGGTGACCACCACCGGTAAGCTCGAGGTGTTACCCAACTCGCCCTTGATCACCGCGCTGATCACCGATGGTGAGACGGTGTTCGCGGGCAACGCCCGCAATGACAGGCGCCCGCTCTGGACCACGCCCGTCGCGAACCCCGGTGGCTGGAGTCAGGCGTCACAGGAAATCTGTCGCGGTGACGTCTGCCGTGGGCCCAACAACTTCGCCTATGATCCCGTTCACAACGTCGTGTATGCCGCCAATTGGGGCACCGGGTTGTGGCGTTACGTCATCAAGTGAAGAGCCGGCTATCGCGTCATGGGGTGGCACGCGAGCATCTGCTGCTCGGGCTCGTGATGCTGCTGGCCTTGGCGGTACGACTGTGGGGCATCGGTTTCGGCCTGCCCAACGAGCACGCCCGTCCCGACGAGCGTCATCTGATTGGCTTTACCCTGACCATGGGGGGCAATCGGCTGAACCCCGGATTCTTCAATTACCCCAGCCTGTACCTGTACGCGCTGCTCGTTTGCTACGGCGTCTACTTCGCGGTGGGACGCGTGACGGGGCGCTTTCATTCTGCGCAGGATCTGGTCGCCGAGTACTCGATCGCTCCGGACGCCTTTTACCTGATCGATCGCGGCCTGGTGGCGGCGTTGGGCACGGCCACCGTGGCCCTGGTCTATTGGATCGTCAAACAGCTGCTCGGCGTGCGTGCCGCTCTGCTTGCGGCGCTGTTTCTGGCGCTCAGCTACCTGCACGTCCGCGATTCGCACTTCGGTACGGTGGACGTGCCGCTCACTTTCGTGGCCACGCTGGCGCTGGC
>DATEDZ010000119.1:0-6273 GCA_035281385.1 Polyangiaceae bacterium | reverse complement strand
GCGCGCGTCATCGTGCAGAAGTTCCGCTTCGGCATGCCCTACTTCCGGCAGGAAGAGCTACTCAGCTCCGATGGTATCGCGCTCGACCGCGGCACCATGAGCCGCTCGAGTGAAGAGATTGGAGCGTGTCTCGGTGCGATCCTTGCGGACTCGGCCGAACAGGCGGCGGCGAGCTGAAGTCGCGCGCTCTGTCACCCCGCCAATATCGGATCAGCCGCGGGCGCCTTCAAGAACGGGGTCCGCGCTGCGGATACCTACTGCGAGGCGCGCTTGCCGTAAGATCGCCCGGGTCGCCTCGGTTGATGAAGGGAGAAGCAACATGCATGCCGGGGCGCACGAGCGCACCTGGGCCACGTATGGCCGCCGACCTCAACGTTTCGAGAGCAACCGCGCTGGGTCCTCGTGCAGGCGGCTCCAGACGCTACCGTTGAGCTGGTTGTTGTCGCGTAGCCAGTGCCTAAAACGCCTATATAGCTGGCGATCCACCGGCGCTGGATTCGTGAAGAACTCGGCCAGAGATCCTTGGTGCGTGAGCCTAGGCATATCGTAGACCGCCCGGCCCAGGCACTTGACCGGCGTGCCGTGCGTGAGTGACGAAAGCCCCACGGTGCTGTTGATGACGATGGTGCCCCGCGCGCCGCGCAGCGCAGCAGGCAGATTGATCACGTCGACGTAGAGCAGCCGGTCACCGAGGCCGTGCTCGAGCCGTAGCGCCTCCACGTCCGTGGAGTAGTCGCTGTAGGGTCGATCCATGGGATGAAGTTTCAAGAGTAGCGAGCAGTCCTTTGGAGCATGCTCGGCGAAGGCACCGACGACCTCACGAATGAACTCGTTGATGGTCGCGTAACGCGAGTGGGCGAGCTGAGAGTCCAGGTGTACCTGCAGCGGGACGAAGAAATAGGGCGGCATCTGCTGTGCCAGGAGCCGTGCGCCGACTTCGCGATCGCGCACGGTGTGGACGATGCGCCGGAGAGCGCCCCGCGACCACAGGCGCGCCTGCGCGATCGGACGAATGTCGCGGTGATGTCGATATAGTGGATAGCGGCTCTTCCCCAGAGCGGTCGCGCTGGCGTAGCAGATGGTGTGTAGCGCCGATTTGATGAAGGCGTGCTTGACCGGCCGGTGAGGCGCTTCGGTTTCTGGCGGCTCAGTCGAGTAGTAGCTCGGGTCGCGAGGAATGCTCGAATGCCCGTTCACGCCATCCCGTTCCAGCGTTACGAAATCCGGCCGCAGGTAGCCCTCCTCGAACACGAACACCTCGACGCCCAGCTTGCGCGCGCGCGCGATGGCGATGCGATGGAGCGGTCTGCAATCGCCGAACAGCACGATGCCGTCGATGCGGTGCTGGTTCAGAAGCTCTTCGAAGAAGGCCGGCCAGGCTTCGAGCGCCCCTCGGAAGCGCACCACTTCGGCCCCGCGGTAGTACAGGTCCTCGCCGCCGTTGAAGTTCACTTTGAGAACGCTCGCGCCCGCCGCGCGCAGCTGAGCCGCTACTCGCGCGAAAAAGGGTCCAGCAGGCCCCTGCAGTAGGAGCAACCGCCGACCTTCGACGCTAGCCATTGCCGGGCTCCCGACCGCGCCACCATTCGACGCCCGACGCCATGAGACTCGACAGCTTGATCAGCAGGCGCGGCTTTCGCCGCGCGCTCGGCTGACCTTGTGCGGCCAGCTCGCGCACTTTGTCCTCCGCCGAGCAGAAGCAGCGCGCGGACCAGCTGATGTAACGGGGGTAGCGGATGAGAGCCCCGGCCACGAGCTCGTCCAGCGTGAGCCGGCGAGTGCGACGCTGAATTGGTGCGTGGTCCTGGGTCAGCCCCCAGCTGGCGTAGAACGGCTGACCGTAGGTCACCACCGGCAGACCCCGTAGCAGCGCCTCGAAACCCACCAGCGAGGTCATGGTGTGCACCTCGTGGGCCAGCGCCAGACAAGCGGCGATCGGCACCTGGCCCACGGCCACGTCCCAGGGCGGCTCCGCGACCTCGTGAAGCTGACCGCGACGGTTGCCGCTGAGCACGTCGGGGTGCGGCTTGTAGATGATGTACGCGTCCGGTTGCGCGGCGCGGACGGCGCGCAAGAGGCTCAGGTTGTCGCCCACGGCTTGGGTACCGAGGCGCACCGAAGCGTCGTCGGCGACCTGTCCCGGGACGAGCAAGATGCGTTGTCCGGGGCGAGCCCGAATGCTCAGCTCGGCGGCCGCCGGCAGGTTGTACTTGCTGATGCGGCTCGCCACGACGAGCTGGCGAAGTCGCTCGGCGCGCTCCAGCTCTTCAGCCGAGAAGGTGGCGGTCTGCAGCAGCTGCTCGAGTCGGCTCGGGCGAGAAGGATCGTAGTAGATACCCTCGGGATCCAGCACCAGCGAGCCGGGCGCTGTCAGATCGGAGCCGAGCCCCGCCGAGCGCAAAAATCCGTCTTCCATGTGCCAGAGCGGCACGCCACGCTCGGCGGCCCAGGCGCCCAGCTCGGGAGTCTTGCGGCTGGCCCACACGACCGCCGTGAGCTTTTCTGTCTCCGCGACGCCCGCCAGCTCGCGCGTCGAGCGCACGAAGCGCACCTTGCGTCCGGGGGCGCGCAGGTAGCGGCGGACGAAGGGCCGCTTCCAATAGCTCATGTCGAAGCACACGAAGTTGCGGCGATTTTCCGCAAACACACGGCGCTGCAAGGCCAGGTGCTCGATGACTTGTTCGGCGTCGCACGGCTGCCGCGAGATGGGATGCAGGTAGCGGGGGTAAAGGAGCAGCGCGCCGGCTACGAGCTGCTCGAGGCTCAGCTTGTGGGTGCGTTGCGCGCAGACTTGCCGGTCATCGGTCAGCCCCCAACCGGCGTAGAAGGCTTGCCCGAAGCAGGTCACCGGCACACCCGCCAAGAGGCCCTCGAAGCCGAGCTGGGAGCTTACGACGTAAAGGTGGCGCGTGCGCCGCAGCAACGCTTGCGGATTGAGGTCGTCTGCCACCACGGTCACACGCGGGCCAAAGCTCCGCCCTGCCAGGTAGCCGCGCTTCTTTCCCGCGATCGTTGCTGGGTGCACCTTGACCACGACGCGCGCTCCGGGATGCTCGGCCAAAGCGCTGCCTAGTGCGTTCTCGAAAGTACTCGCGTCCGCCACAGCTCCCGTCACCGAGGCGTCGTCGTAAGTCTGATCCGCAACGACCACCAGCCCCTCCGCGTCGGCGAGCGCCGGCGGCAGCTCATCGGGGGCGTGGTTGTACTTGGAGACGCCTCCCGCCAGGATCAGCTCTCGGCAGCGCCGAGCGCGTCTCAGGAGCGCCTCGTCGGTCAGCCGGCCGTCCGCGCCGGATTCGAGAACTTGCTCGAGACGAGAAGGTCCGCGGGCGTCGTAGTAGATGCCCTGTTCGTCGACGATCAGCGACACAGGTGGCTCCCTGCCGACCCCCACCGAACGCAGAAAACCGTCCTCGAGGGCCAGGTAGGGCAGGCCGTGGCGCCGCGCGTAGTCGCGCGCCTGCTGGGCGGTCGGCTTGTGGCCCCAGCCGGCGACGGCGGAAAGCTTGCGAGCGGTGCTGGCCCTCGGCCGAAATACCAGGTGCTCTGCTGCCAAGAACTGCTTCAAACCCCCCAGGCGCAATAGCCCGACCGAGAAGATCCCGACCCTACCCAGCCGCTCGCGCATCAGCCCGTGTATAGCTTGGAAAGCCGCGCCACGTCCTCGGCCGTGTCCACCCCGGCCGCCGGTGGTTCCGCCACGATCGCGACCTGGATGGTCATGCCCAGCCACAGCGCGCGCAGCTGCTCGAGGCTTTCGGCGCGCTCGAGCGCCACCGGCGTGGCGTCACTCAGGCGGAGGAGCGTCGCCACGCGGTAAGCGTAGACCCCGATGTGGCGCAGGAACGGCCCTTCCGGCAGCTCGGCTGAGGGGCGGCTGCCACCTTCGATCGTGAAGGCGCCGCGCAGCCAGGGAATGGGGGCACGGCTGAAGTACAGCGCTTGCCCGGTCTGGTTGGTCACTACCTTGACGATATTCGGATCGAACACCTCCCGCCGCTCGCGCACAGGCGTGGCCAGCGTGGCCAGGTGTGCCGCAGGCGATTCGAGCAGGGCCTGGGCAGCGCACTTCACCAGGTGCGCCGGTAGGTTGGGCTCGTCGCCTTGAAGATTCACGACCACCAGCTCCGGATCCAGCTGCTTGCGGCGCACGACCTCGGCCAGCCGATCAGTCCCGGTCGCGTGGTCGGGTGATGTCAGCATCGCCTCACCGCCGGCCTGCGTGACCACGTCCGCGATGCGCGCATCGTCGGTCGCGACGATGCTGAACGCCGCTCCCGCCTGGGCCGCTACCTCGAGCACGCGCAAGATCATCGGCTTGCCACCCAGTTCGATCAGCGGCTTGCCCGGAAGACGCGTCGACGCGTAGCGCGCGGGAATGATCACTCCGAAAGCATTGCGCGCTGCCGGTGCGTTCATAGGATGGCAATCACGACCGCCGCCGAGACGGCGATTTGATAGATGATTTGCGTCACATCGACGGCATTTTGCAGAATTTTCGCGTCGATCTTCGGGGGTACGAGCAGCTCGTCCCCGGGGAAGATGGGGGTATCGGTGTCGCCGATCGCCACTTCCGCGTTGGCGCGGATCACGATCACCTTGTCGCGGTCCGACCGATCGGTATACCCGCCCGAATCGGCGATGTAGTCTTCCGCCGTTGCGCCAGGCCTGAACATCACCGCCTGCGTCATCATGACCTCTCCGCCCACGCGCACGACGTTCGTGCGGGAGGGAACCACGATGATGTCGTCCTCTTCCAGCACCACGTTGCGCTGTTGGTTGTCGCGGGCCGTCACCACGCGACCCAGCGGCTGAATCAGCCGCGCGCGCTCCACGAACTTCTGCGTCAGCTCGGCCTCGCGCACGCGAATGTTGACCTCTCCTTGCGAGGCCGATAGCGCCAGCAGCGCGCTGCGCTCGAGGCGAAACAGGGCGTCATCGATGGCGGTCTTCTGCGCGTGGGCCACCGAGCTGCGCTTGACGTGGACCGCTTTCGGGTTGGCGAGCGCCAAGTCTACCGACACGTAGTTGAGCACGTCGACCAAACGCGCGCCGCGACGCACCGCCAGCATGGACGGCCCGTTGAACTCGCCCTCCAGATGTACGAGAATCGTATCGGCGCGTCCGTCGCCGCGCAGCGTGATCGAATCCCCGTCTTGCAACGAGAAATTGCGGAAGGCAGCCACGCTCAGCGTGCGGCTGATTGGCACGTTCCGGCGGATACCCTCGATCGTCACCTGAGTCGCCCGGGCCGCACTCGGCAGGACCGCGAGGGCCTGGGCGCCCGTGGTCGCTCCGGGCTTGAACTCCAGGCTTGCAGGGAGTGTCACGTCGCCGCGCATCTCGATGATGGGGCCGCGCGGGTTGACGAGGATGGTATCTCCATCCTTGAACTGCAGCGGCGGCAGGGTACCCCGGAGCAGGAAATCGTAGAGGTCGAGCGTCGCGAGCTTCTGTGGCCCGCGCAAGACGTCGATATTTCGATAGCTGCCAAGCCTCGGGTCGATGCCGCCGGCCTGCTCCAGAAAGAACAGCGGCGAGTCGGATGGCACGCCCGCATAGCGCCCCGGCCGCTTCACGCCGCCCGTCACGAACACGGCCACGGGCTTGGCAGTAAGGAGGTTCGTGTACACCTCGAAATTGCGCGCGTACACCCGCCCGAGCCCCGCTTTCACCTTCGCCGTGAGCTCGGCGTTCTTGGTGCCGGCCACCTGAATCGGCCCCACGTTGGGCAAGAAAATGTTGCCCTGCCCATCGACGATGTAGACGTTGCTCATCTCGACCGCGCCCCACGAGTTCACCATCACGCGGTCGCCCGGCATCAGCACGTACTCCGGGTTCAGCCCGTCTTGGCGAGTGTGCAGGAAATTGCCGGTGAATAGCCGCGAACCGAAGGGCTCGGGGGGAGCGTTGGCTGCCGCCCGCCCGCCCGCTGCGGCGGTGGCCGGCGGCGGCGCCGGCTTCGTCTCCTTCGTCGACTCTTCGAAGGTCGGCTTCGGAATGTCTTCGACTGCGTTGAGCTGCGGCGGTTTGGAAGGGGGGGCTTCTTGGGCGAAAGAGTGCGCAGATAACCCCAAGCTGCAGAGTAAGACCAGCAGGCTGGCCAGCCAAAGGACTAGACGTTTCACAGGCGCGAGTGCTCCCTAACTGCCGCGGTGAGCAGTGTGCCAATCCCGAGCAACAGGAAGCTCAAGACGAAAGCAGCAAGCACACTGCGGATTCGGTGCGGGTACGTCGCCGCGTCCGGGTTGGACGGTTGGGCGACCACGGCCA